>NZ_JAGYFX010000199.1:0-4153 GCF_019946615.1 Pseudomonas sp. BF-R-01 | reverse complement strand
GGCGTCCGGTCAGTCACGCATTCATTGCCTGACCACCGCCATCGCCGGCAAGCCGGCTCCTACAGGGGACCGCGTTAGCTTTTGATTTTCACCACTCATCAGGCCGAGCGTTAGCTCGCCTTCAGCTTTTGATCTGAGCGCCCCCTCGAGAGGCCGAGCGCAGGTTCTGCGCAGTGGGCAACCCGGCATGGATGCCGGGCTAGCCGCCCCCGGCCAGGGATGGCCGATGGCGGCGGGCCCACGGAGCAGGACCGGAGCGAGGGCATGGCGAGCATTAGCGAGCCACCGAACGAAAGGGGCAAGAGCGCTTGGTTACTTGCCGCTTCTGCAAGTGACTCGCCGTAAGGGCGAAACCAATAGCAGCCGTTACCGCAGGAATGGATATGTACATCAATAAAAGATAGGTCGGCTATCAGGCCGCCATCGCCAGCAAGCCGGCTCCTACAGGGGCTGTGTGATGCCGTGAAAAAGAGCACGTACATTCAATTTTCCCCGCCCCCACACCGGCACTATCGAATGAGGTCCCGGCGCTTTGACGCCGATGGTTTTTCATTTGTGCAGGTAGTCCATGAACGCTTCGCAATGGGATGAACGGGCCCAGGATATCGGGCTGTTTTTTTTGCGGGTCAGCGGTGGTTTGTTTCTGCTGTGGGTGCACGGTTTGCCCAAGCTGCTTAACTACAACGCTCAACTGCAAGTCATCGAAGACCCTTTCCACCTTGGCGCGAATGTCACGCTGATGCTGGCGATTTTTGCCGAGGTGCTGTGCCCGCTACTGATCATTGCCGGGGTGTTGGTGCGCCTGGCGTGCCTGCCGGTTTTGTCTGTGTTGTGGATCGCGCTGCTGGTTGTGCACCCGCAATGGAGCCTCGAGGAAGGGCAGTTCGGCTGGCTGCTGTTGATTCTGTTCACCAGCCTTTTTATCGCCGGGCCGGGACGGCTGGCGCTCAATGTCCGATTCGCCGGAGCTTTGCGTTATGCCTGAATCCAATCGTTTCGAGGAAGTCGTGACCCTGGTCATCAAGCACCGGGTCAAAGCCGGTTTTGAAGTGCCCTACGAAGCCTGGTTGCGCAACATCGTCAGCATCGCCGGGCAGCAGGAAGGGCACTTGGGGGTGGATGTGATGCGCGGCAAGAGCGCCGGCCTCGACATGTACACCTGCGTGCTGCGCTTTTGCTCCACCGACGCGATGCAGCACTGGCTCGATTCGCCACAACGGCTGGAACTGGTCAACGAAGCCACGCCGATGCTCGCCGATGGCGACCAGACCGAGGTCAACCCGGTCAAGGAATTCTGGTTCGCGCCGCAGGCTGAATCCGGTTCGCCGCCGCCGCGCTGGAAGCAGGCCGTGGTGACGTTGTTGGTGATTCTGCCGCACACCTTGCTGGTGCCGCTGATCTGGGGCCCGCTGTTGCGGCTTAACGCGTTCCTGTCCAATTACGTGGTCGCCACGTTCCTGATCACGCTGACCATCGTCGTTTCGGTGGTGTACCTGTTCATGCCGATGGCGACGCGTTTGTTCGCGCCTTGGCTGTCCCCCTCCACTCAGCCCAAGGAAACGCGATGAACGCCGACCTGATTTTGTTCAATGGCCAATTTCATACCGTTGACCGTGAAAACCCGCGCGCAAGTGCCGTCGCCATCAGCGATGGCCGCTTCGTCGCGGTCGGCACTGACGCCGAAGCCATGGCCCTGCGCGGCTCCGGCACCCAGGTCATCGACCTCAAGGGCCGCTGTGTCATCCCCGGCCTTAACGACTCGCACTTGCACCTGATCCGTGGCGGTTTGAACTACAACCTCGAACTGCGCTGGGAAGGTGTGCCGTCGCTGGCCGACGCCCTGCGCATGCTCAAGGATCAAGCCGACCGCACGCCAACGCCACAATGGGTGCGCGTGGTCGGTGGCTGGAACGAATTCCAGTTCGCTGAAAAGCGCATGCCGACCCTCGAGGAACTGAACCAGGCGGCGCCGGATACGCCGGTATTTGTCCTGCATCTATATGACCGCGCTCTGCTCAACCGCGCCGCGTTGCGCGTGGCTGGTTACACCCGCAACACGCCGAACCCGCCGGGTGGCGAAATCGTGCGCGATGCCAACGGTGAGCCGACCGGCATGCTGGTGGCGCGCCCGAACGCGATGATTTTGTACTCGACCCTGGCCAAGGGACCGAAGTTACCGCTGGAGTATCAGGTCAACTCGACCCGCCAGTTCATGCGCGAACTCAACCGTCTCGGCCTGACCAGCGCCATCGATGCCGGCGGCGGTTTCCAGAATTATCCGGACGATTACCAGGTGATCGAGCAGTTGGCCAAGGACCAGCAACTGACCATCCGCATTGCCTACAACCTGTTTACCCAAAAGCCCAAGGAAGAGCTGACCGACTTCAAGAACTGGACCAGCAGCGTGACCCTGCATCAGGGCGATGACTTCCTGCGACACAACGGCGCCGGGGAAATGCTGGTGTTCTCGGCGGCGGATTTCGAGGACTTCCTCGAACCGCGTCCGGACCTGCCGCAAACCATGGAAGACGAACTCGAACCGGTGGTCCGCCACTTGGTCGAGCAGCGCTGGCCGTTCCGTTTGCACGCCACCTACAACGAATCCATCAGCCGCATGCTCGACGTGTTCGAGAAGGTTAACCGCGACATTCCGTTCAATGGTCTGCCGTGGTTTTTCGACCACGCCGAAACCATCACGCCGCAGAACATCGAGCGGGTGAGGGCGCTGGGCGGTGGTATCGCGATTCAGGATCGCATGGCGTTTCAGGGCGAGTATTTCGTCGAGCGTTACGGCGCCAAGGCTGCCGAAGCGACGCCGCCGATCAAGCGCATGCTGGCCGAAGGTGTACCGGTTGGCGCTGGCACCGATGCGACGCGGGTGTCCAGCTACAACCCATGGACTTCGCTGTACTGGATGGTCAGCGGTCGCACCGTCGGTGGCCTGGAGCTGCACGCCGAGGGGCTGTCCCGGCAGACCGCGCTGGAACTGTTCACCCACGGCAGCGCTTGGTTCTCTTCCGAGCAGGGCAAGAAAGGCATGATCAAAGTCGGCCAACTGGCTGACGTCGCAGCCCTGAGCGCGGACTTTTTCAGCGTCGACGAAGAAGCGATCAAGTGGATCGAGTCGGTGTTGACTGTGGTCGGCGGCAAGGTGGTGTACGCCGCCGGTGATTTCGAAAAACTCGGCCCGGCCAGTGTACCGGTGCTGCCGGACTGGTCGCCGGTGGTCAAGGTGCCGGGTCACTGGCGCCCGACGTCGCCGATGCAGGCGCAGGTTCACCATTGCAGCGGGCCGTGCGGCGTGCATTCCCATAGCCATGAAAAGGCGCGGTTGTCGAACGCGCCGGTCAGCGATTTCGCCGGTTTCTGGGGCGCCTTCGGCTGCTCGTGCTTCGCGTTCTGACGATCACAAAAAAGCGCCGACCCGCGTGTCGGCGCCTGACGTAATACCCATCCATCGAGGAGTTTCACATGAGCAACGTTCCGTACAAACGCCTGAACAAAGACGATGCCGTTGTCCTGTTGGTCGATCACCAGACCGGTCTGATTTCGCTGGTTCAGGATTTCTCGCCGAACGAATTCAAGAACAACGTGCTGGCCCTGGGCGACGTGGCCAAGTTCTTCAAACTGCCGACCATCCTCACCACCAGCTTCGAAAACGGCCCGAACGGCCCGATGGTGCCGGAATTGAAAGAGCAGTTCCCGGACGCGCCGTACATCCCGCGTCCAGGCCAGATCAACGCCTGGGACAACGAAGATTTCGTCAAGGCCGTCAAAGCCACCGGCCGCAAGCAACTGATCATCGCCGGTGTGGTGACTGACGTTTGCGTGACCTTCCCGACGCTGTCGGCGCTGGCCGAAGGGTTTGAAGTGTTTGTGGTGACCGATGCTTCGGGTACGTTCAACGAAACCGTGCAACAAGCTGCTTGGGCGCGCATGGCCGCCGCCGGTGCTCAACTGGTGAACTGGTTCTCCGTTGCGTGCGAGTTGCAGGGCGACTGGCGCAACGACATGGAAGGCCTGGCGAATCTGCTGTCGCCGCGTATTCCCAACTACCGCAACCTGATGAACAGCTACTCGGTGTTGACTTCGAAGTAAGTCCGCAGCCAAAAAAATGCCCGCGATCTGCGGGCATTTTTTTGTGCCTTTGTAG
>NZ_JAGYFX010000198.1:0-4227 GCF_019946615.1 Pseudomonas sp. BF-R-01 | reverse complement strand
TTTTCGCCGGCAAGCCGGCTCCTACAGGGAATCCCATACGCTTTTGATTTCCACCACCCATCAGGCCGAGCGTTAGCTCGCCTTCCGCTTTTGATCTGAGCGCCCCCTCGAGAGGCCGAGCGCAGGTTCTGCGCAGTGGGCAACCCGGCATGGATGCCGGGTTAGCCGCCCCCGGCCATGGATGGCCGATGGCGGCGGGCCCACGGAGCAGGACCGGAGCGAGGGCATGCCGAGCCTGGGCGAGGCACCGAACGAAAGGGGCAAGAGCGCTTGGTTACTTGGCGCTTCTCCAAGTGACCCGCTGTAAGAGCGGAACCAATAGAAGCCGTTACCGCAAAAATGGATATGTACACAAAACACCAACCACAAACCACAAACCCCGAATCACCCCACCTGATACCCCAACATTCAGAAAAACCCCCATCCCCTCAGGTTAACAAAAGATAACGTGGCGTCGATTGTCAGACCTTTCCAAACCCCGATAGGATAAGCCAGCTTCCGAAGGGGCTCTGGATTGCGGGTTTCAGGACTATGCTCCTAACCATCCAATCCCGATGAGCACCCCTTACGGCGCCCTGAAAGGTTGAACGACCTAACAATAATAATGGGGGAAGGTCTATGAGTGAGCCTGTCATGGGTGTGGGTATCTGCCGCCCGCCGGCACTGCGCAAATTCGCATTGCTGGCTACAGCGCTCTCGCTGTTGGGCTGTGCCGTGTTGTCGGCACCTGCGCTGGCCAATGCGGCGCCAGCCACCGACGTTGTCTATTCCGTTGAATCCGCCAAAGCCAGCAAAAGCCTGATGCTCGACGTCGTGCACGCCGGCAAGCGCCTGGTGGCCGTCGGGGATCGCGGGCACATCCTGTATTCCGATGACCAGGGCGCGACCTGGACCCAGGCCAAGGTGCCGACCCGGGCACTGCTGACCTCGGTCTATTTTGTCGACGACAAACACGGCTGGGCCGTCGGGCATGACGCGCAGATCCTCGCCAGCGAGGACGGCGGCGTCACCTGGACCAAACAATATGAAGACCTGAAACGCGAATCGCCCCTGCTCGACGTCTGGTTCCAGGATGCCAGCAACGGCTTTGCCGTGGGCGCTTACGGCGCGCTGGTGGCCACCACCGACGGCGGCAAGACCTGGGAAGACGCCAGCGACCGCCTGGACAACGAAGACCAGTACCACCTCAACGCCATTGCAGCGATCAAGGATGCCGGGCTGTTCATCGTCGGTGAGCAGGGCAGCATGTTCCGTTCCTCCGACTGGGGGCAGACCTGGGAAAAACTCGAAGGCCCCTATGAAGGCTCGTTGTTCGGCGTGATCGGCACCGCCGAGGCCAACACGCTGCTGGCCTACGGGCTGCGGGGCAACCTGTTCCGCTCCACCGATTTCGGCACCACCTGGGAGCCGGTCGAGTTGAAAGCCACCCGTGGTGCGCTGGAGTTCGGACTGTCCGGTGCGACCTTGCTCGACGATGGTTCCATCGTGATCGTCGGCAACGGTGGCTCGGTGATCCGCAGCAACGACAACGGCGAAACCTTCAGCGTGTTCAACCGTCCGGATCGCATTTCCGTTTCGGCGGTGACTGCGGCGGGCGACGGCAATCTGGTTCTGGCAGGACAGGGCGGCGTTCGCGTTACCTCGCCAACCGGCGCCGGTGCAGAGAATGGAAAAAACGGGTCGTCCAAATGAGCCGGGCAAATAATAAGAAGGCGGGTCTATGACATCCTTGAGCAGCCATCACCAAGACAAGGCGACGTTTCTTGAACGCCTGATTTTCAACAACCGCCCGGCAGTGATCGTGATCTGTCTGTTGGTGAGTATTTTCCTGTTCTGGCAAGCGACGCTGATTCGGCCGTCCACCAGTTTCGAAAAGATGATCCCGCTCGAGCATCCGTTCATTCAAAAGATGATGGAGCACCGCAACGACCTGGCGAACCTGGGCAACACCGTTCGCATTTCGGTTGAAGCCACCGACGGCGACATCTTCTCCAAGGAGTACATGGAGACCCTGCGTCAGATCAACGACGAGGTGTTCTACATCTCCGGCGTCGACCGTTCCGGGCTCAAGTCGCTGTGGAGTCCGAGCGTACGCTGGACCGAGGTGACAGAGGAGGGCTTCGCCGGGGGTGAAGTGATCCCGCAGAGCTACAACGGCTCCCAGCAAAGCCTCGATTTGTTGCGCAACAACGTGCTCAAGTCCGGTCAGGTCGGGCGTCTGGTGTCCAACGACTTCAAGTCGAGCATCGTCGATATCCCGCTGCTGGAGTCCTACCCGGACCCGCAGGACCAAGGCAAGTTGCTGGCCCTGGACTACCGCAAGTTCTCCCACGAGCTGGAAGAAAAGATCCGCGACAAGTACGAGAAACAGAACCCCAACGTGCAGATCCACATCGTCGGTTTCGCTAAGAAAGTCGGCGACCTGATCGATGGCCTGGTGATGGTGGTGATGTTCTTCGGTGTCGCCTTCGTCATCACCCTGATTCTGTTGTACTGGTTCACCAACTGCATGCGCAGCACCGTGGCGGTGTTGAGCACGACGCTGGTGGCGGTGATCTGGCAGCTCGGCCTGATGCACTTCTTCGGCTTCGGGCTGGATCCGTACTCGATGCTGGTGCCGTTCCTGATCTTCGCCATCGGCATTTCCCACGGCGTGCAAAAGATCAACGGTATCGCCTTGCAGTCCAGTGAGGCCGACAACGCGTTGACTGCGGCGCGGCGCACCTTCCGCCAATTATTCCTGCCGGGGATGATCGCGATCCTTGCGGATGCGGTGGGCTTCATCACATTGCTGATCATCGACATCGGCGTGATTCGCGAACTGGCCATCGGCGCATCCATCGGTGTGGCGGTGATCGTGTTCACCAACCTGATCCTGTTGCCGGTGGCAATTTCCTACGTCGGCATCAGCAAGCGCGCCGTCGAGCGCAGCAAGAAAGACGCGCACCGCGAACACCCGTTCTGGCGCCTGCTGTCCAACTTCGCCAGCCCGAAAGTCGCCCCGGTGTCGATCGTGTTGGCCCTGTTGGCCTTCGGTGGCGGCCTCTGGTACAGCCAGAACCTGAAAATCGGCGACCTCGATCAAGGTGCTCCAGAGCTGCGTCCGGATTCGCGCTACAACAAGGACAACAACTTCATCATCAGCAACTACTCCACCAGTTCCGACGTGTTGGTGGTGATGGTCAAGACGAAGTCCGAAGGTTGCTCGCGCTATGAAGCGATGGCACCCATCGACGAACTGATGTGGAAGATGCAGAACACCGAGGGCGTGCAGTCGGCTATCTCGCTGGTGACTGTGTCCAAGCAGATGATCAAGGGCATGAACGAGGGCAACCTGAAATGGGAAACCCTGTCGCGCAACCCGGACGTGCTGAACAACTCCATCGCCCGCGCTGACGGCCTGTACAACAACAGTTGCTCCCTGGCGCCAGTGCTGGTGTTCCTCAACGATCACAAGGCTGCCACGCTGGATCGCGCAGTTCATGCGGTGCAGGACTTCGCCAAGGAAAACAACAAGGAAGGCCTGGAGTTCATCCTCGCGGCGGGTAACGCCGGCATCGAGGCGGCCACCAACGAAGTGATCAAGGAATCCGAGCTGACCATCCTGATCCTCGTCTACATCTGCGTCGCGACCATGTGCATGATCACCTTCCGTTCCTGGGCGGCGACCTTGTGCATCGTGTTGCCACTGGTGCTGACGTCGGTACTCGGCAACGCCCTGATGGCTTTCATGGGCATCGGCGTCAAAGTCGCGACCTTGCCGGTAGTGGCGTTGGGCGTGGGGATTGGCGTGGACTACGGCATCTACATCTACAGCCGCCTGGAAAGTTTCCTGCGTGCCGGTCTGCCGTTGCAAGAGGCGTATTACCAGACGCTGAAGTCCACCGGTAAAGCCGTATTGTTCACCGGCCTGTGCCTGGCGATCGGCGTGTGCACCTGGATCTTCTCAGCCATCAAGTTCCAGGCCGACATGGGCCTGATGCTGACCTTCATGCTGCTCTGGAACATGTTCGGCGCGTTGTGGCTGCTGCCGGCGCTGGCTCGTTTCCTGATCAAACCGGAGAAACTGGCGGGGCAGAAGGGCAACTCGTTGTTCGCTCACTAAACCCCAGGCAAAACCAAAAAGCCGCAACCAGAGTTGCGGCTTTTTGATATCTGAAGATCAACGTAACCCTTGTAGGAGCCGGCTTGCTGGCGATGGCGGTGGGTCAGCCAACATATTTATCG
>NZ_JAGYFX010000197.1:0-4302 GCF_019946615.1 Pseudomonas sp. BF-R-01 | reverse complement strand
GTCAATAAATCAGCGGCTGATCCACCGCCATCGCCAGCAAGCCGGCTCCTACAGGTTTGCGTTTGCCTTGATCCCTCATACATCCACGCACCTTGTAGGAGCCGGCTTGCCGGCGATGGGGCCCTTGGATGTTGCATCGGTCTTTCGGACGCCATCGCCGGCAAGCCGGACTCCTACAAGGTCGGGTGTGATCTTTCGGCCTTGGCGGTGAGCTGTTCGCGGCAGTAATCGGCAAACAACTGCGCCGGTTTGGTCAGCTGCCCGCGCTTCAGCCACGCCGCCACCAACCCCGAGCCGGTGACGTCTTCGACGATGTCCACGCACACCACTTTCTGCCCGTCGTAGGTGCACTCCGAGTGCGGGCGGGTGACCAGGATCGAGAAGCCGAACCCTTGGCCGACCATGCCCCGAACCATCTCGATCGACGGTGAGCTGAACGCAATGTTCGGCGACAGGCCCAGTTCTTCGAACAGGCTGACGAAGTAGGTCCGGCTCGGTTGCACGTCCAGCAGAATCATCGGCTCCAGGCACAGATCGCGCAGGGACACTTGCTTGAGTTGGGCAAAGCGATGATCCGCCGGCAGCAATGCATAAGGCCGCTGCGCCGGCATCAGGGGTTCAGTTTCGATGGTGGCGTCGAGGTCGTGTTCATAGAGGATCGCCAGGTCGAAGGTGCCCGAGGTCAGGCCTTGCACCAACTCCTGCTGTTCGCCGTCACGGATGCGGATTTTCACGCCGGGATACAGCGCCGAGAACCCGGCAATCAATTGCGGCAAGTACAGCGGCGCGACGGTTTCGAAGCAGCCGATGTCGATTTGCCCGGCCACCACGTCATTGTCGGCCAGGGCGTTCTGTTCGAACTCCTTGGCCATGCGCAACAGTTCCTGGGCCTTGCGGTAGAAGCGTGCGCCGCTGGGCGTCAGGGACACGCCTTGTGCGTGATGACGGATCAGCAATTGCACGCCGAAGCTGTCTTCCAGGCCTTTGATCGCCGTGGAAATGGCCGGCTGGGCGATGTACAGCTTGCGCGACGCCTCGGCAACGCTGCCGCATTCGACGGTGGTGATGAAGTACTTCAATTGACGCAGGTTGTAGGCAGCCACGGCAAACCTCGGGGTGGATGGACTCGACATCCAGCAATTTTTGCGCCGACTGCGTCCGTTCTGACGACGGTGTTGTTGTGCCTGAACAATAACCACATACCGCACGACCGGGGAGATGGGCTGCCCAGTTTTTTCATGGTCTACGAAGACATTTTTACTATTTTTCCTCGACACGGGCCTGGGCCACCATCCAATTCACAAGAAAAGCCCATGGAGCATCTGAACGTGTTCGAGCTTACCTACTGGCAAAACAAGGCCGCTGCGCTGGCGTTTCCCGACCAGGCCCTGATTGATGGCAAACCCCGTTCGGCGCAGTCGGGGCAAACCTTCGCCGCGATCAACCCGGCCACCGGCCAGCGCCTGGCCAACGTGACAGCGTGCGGTGATGAAGAAGTGAACGCCGCCGTCAAAAATGCGCGGCAGGTGTTCGAGGCCGGCACCTGGTCGGCGCGTTCGCCAAACGAGCGCAAGCAAGTGCTGCTGCGCCTGGCTGATCTGATCATGACCCACCGCGAAGAACTGGCGCTGCTGGATTCGCTGAACATGGGCAAGCCAGTGATGGACGCCTACAACATCGACGTGCCGGGCGCCGCCGGGGTGTTTCGCTGGTACGCCGAAAGCCTCGACAAACTCTACGACCAGATCGCCCCGAGCGCGCAGAACGTACTGGCGACCATCACCCGCGAAGCGCTGGGCGTGGTCGCCGCCGTGGTGCCATGGAATTTCCCGCTGGACATGGCTGCATGGAAACTCGCGCCCGCGCTGGCGGCAGGCAACTCGGTGATCCTCAAACCCGCCGAGCAATCACCGTTTTCTGCCCTGCGTCTGGCCGAGTTGGCGCTTGAAGCCGGCTTGCCAGCAGGCGTGCTCAACGTGCTGCCGGGACTCGGCGAGCAGACCGGCAAAGCCCTTGGTTTGCACCCGGATGTCGATTGCCTGGTGTTCACCGGCTCCACCGAAGTCGGCAAATTTTTCATGCAGTATTCCGCGCAATCGAACCTGAAACAGGTGTGGCTGGAGTGCGGCGGCAAGAGCGCCAACCTGGTGTTCGCCGATTGTCAGGACCTGGATCTGGCGGCCGAAAAAGCTGCGTTCGGGATCTTCTTCAATCAGGGTGAAGTGTGCTCCGCCAACTCGCGGTTGCTGGTGCAGCGTTCGATCCATGACGAGTTCGTCGAGCGTCTCAAGGCGCAGGCCGAACGCTGGCTGCCGGGCGATCCGCTGGACCCGTCGAGCAGCGCCGGGGCGATCGTAGACAGCCGCCAGACCGCGCGCATCATGAAGTTCATCGAGCAAGCCCAGCGCCAGGGTGCGACCAAGGTGTGCGGTGGTCGGCAGTCGATTTTCAACGGCTCCGACAACTTCATTCAGCCGACGATTTTCACTAACGTGAGCCCGGACATGCCGCTGTTTCGCGACGAGGTGTTCGGCCCGGTGCTGGCCGTCACGGCGTTCGATGACGAGGCACACGCCTTGCAGCTGGCCAACGACAGCGTCTACGGCCTGGCCGCTTCGCTGTGGACCGACGACCTCAATCGCGCCCACCGTGTGGCGCGGCAATTGCGCGCAGGTACGGTTTCGGTGAACAGCGTCGATGCACTCGATGTGACGGTGCCGTTCGGCGGCGGCAAGCAGTCCGGTTTCGGCCGTGACCTGTCGCTGCACTCATTCGATAAATACACCCAGTTGAAGACCACCTGGTTTCAACTGCGCTAATAACAAAACGGAGAACTGGCGATGACCACACCACGTGAAACCCGCGACTACCAGGCCGCCGACGCTGCGCACCACATCCACGCATTCGTCGATCAGAAAGCGCTCAACGACGAAGGACCGCGGGTGATGGTCCGTGGCGAGCGCCTGCACCTGTGGGACAACGATGGTCGGCGCTACCTCGACGGCATGTCCGGGCTGTGGTGCACCAACCTCGGTTACGGCCGCAAGGATCTGGCGGCGGCAGCGGCTCGGCAGCTTGAGCAATTGCCGTACTACAACATGTTTTTCCATACCACTCACCCGCAGGTGATCGAGCTCTCGGAGCTGCTGTTCAGCCTGTTGCCGGGGCACTACAGCCACGCGATCTACACCAACTCCGGCTCCGAAGCGAACGAGGTGCTGATCCGCACCGTGCGCCGTTACTGGACCATCCTCGGCAAGCCCGAGAAGAAAATCATGATCGGTCGCTGGAACGGTTACCACGGTTCGACACTGGCGGCGACGGCGCTCGGCGGCATGAAGTTCATGCACGAAATGGGCGGCATGCTGCCGGACATCGAACACATCGACGAGCCGTACTTCTTCGCCCATGAAGGCAACCTGACCCCGGCTGAATTCGGCCTGCGGGCGGCGCAACAACTGGAAGCGAAGATTCTCGAACTGGGCGCGGACAAGGTCGCCGGGTTTATCGCCGAGCCGTTCCAGGGCGCGGGCGGGATGATCTTCCCGCCAGAGAGTTACTGGCCGGAAATTCAGCGGATTTGCCGCAAGTACGACGTGCTGTTGTGCGCCGACGAAGTGATCGGCGGCTTCGGTCGCACTGGCGAATGGTTCGCCCATGAGCACTTCGGTTTCGAGCCGGACACCCTGTCGATTGCCAAGGGGCTGACCTCTGGTTACATCCCCATGGGCGGGCTGATCCTGTCGAAGAAAATGGCGCAGGTATTGGTGGAGCAGGGCGGGGTGTTTGCCCACGGCCTGACCTATTCCGGACACCCGGTGGCGGCAGCGGTGGCCATCGCCAACCTCAAGGCGTTGCGCGATGAAGGCGTGGTGACGCGGGTCAAGGACGACATCGGGCCGTACCTGCAACAGTGTTTGCGCGAAGTGTTCGGCAATCACCCGTTGGTGGGGGATATTCAGGGTGTCGGGATGGTGGCGGCGTTGCAGTTGGCCGAAGACAAAACCAGTCGCAAGCGCTTTACCAACGAGAACGACATTGCCTGGCGTTGCCGCACGATTGGGTTTGAGGAGGGGGTGATTATTCGTTCGACGCTGGGGCGGATGATCATGGCGCCGGCGTTGATTGCCAGTCGGGAAGAGGTTGATGAGTTGGTGGGCAAGACGTTGAAAGCGGTCGATCGTACGGCGCAGGAATACGGGCGGCTCTGATGTAGCCGAAGGTCCTGCGGACCTTTTCGCGGGCAAGCCTCGCTCCTACAGGTTTATTGTCGGCCTCGGATTTTAGGCCTGACACATAACC
>NZ_JAGYFX010000196.1:0-4388 GCF_019946615.1 Pseudomonas sp. BF-R-01 | reverse complement strand
CACCACTCATCAGGTCGAGCGTTAGCTCGCCTTCCGCTTTTGATCTGAGCGCCCCCTCGAGAGGCCGAGTGGAGGTTCTGCGCAGTGGGCAACCCGGCATGGATGCCGGGTTAGCCGCGCACGGCCAGGGATGGCCGATCGCGGCGGGCCCACGGAGCAGGACCGGAGCGAGGGCATGGTGAGCATTAGCGAGCCACCGAACGAAAGGGGCAAAAGCGCTTGGTTACTTGGCGCTTCTCCAAGTGACTCGCCGTAAGGGCGAAACCAATGGAAGCCGTTACCGCAGAAACGGATATCCCCCCAATCCAAAACCCCGCCTCAAAAAAAAACCCCAACCAGCTCACGCTGATCGGGGTTTTCTTTTACCCGCTTTCCCGCTTAGTGCGTAACGCGGCTCGTACCGTCTACAGTAGCAATCCGCACCCGCTCACCCACACGGAACACTTCGTTTTCCTGAACCTGCTGCACATAGGCACGCATGCTGCCGTCGTCTTCACGAACAGTGATTTCCACACCTTGGGTGCGGGTCAGGCCTTCCTCAGTGGCCGAGCCGATCAGCCCGCCAGCCACGGCGCCGATAACTGCAGCAACGATGCTGCCTTTACCACCGCCGATGCTGCTGCCGCCAACACCACCGACCGCCGCGCCGGCGAGGCCGCCGATCGGGGTCTTGGTGCCTTCGATTTTCACCGGACGCAGGGATTCGATGGTGCCCATGCGAACGGTCTGCACACGACGCGCTTCGTCACGGGAGTAGGAGTCACCGGTCAGGCTCGATTGGCAGCCAGTGAGCAACATCGCCATCGTGGAAAAGGAAGCAACAAGCAGAACAGACTTACGCATGGCATCACCTCCAAAGGACATGTAACCATTAAACTCCGCAGCTTGACGCGTGTCACGACGTCGCCCCGATAACATTGGTTTGATTCAGGCCCGGTACAGGGACCTCCACGAACTCATCAAACATTAGCGGCAAATGACGAGATCTGCGCCGCTGCCCCAAGGATTTTCATGGATTACTTCATCATTGTCGTCACCACTGTCGCCGGCCTGTACTTCCATGGGTGGTTGTACGTACGGATAAAACGCTGGATGGACCGCGATATGGCGCTAGCCCTGGCGGGGAGCGATGAGCAGAAAAGAGCCTACATGCTCCAGCAACTGGCGAACGCTCAAGCGCAGAAGATCAAGCGTCGGGACCTGCCTCAGTGGCTGGAGGCCGCTGCGGCAGGTTATCCCGGTCGGTAGACTGCTCAGGGCGCCAGACGTTCAAGAATCCAGTCGGCGCCTTGCAAACGATAGTTGAGGCGATCGTGCAGGCGGCTCGAACGGCCCTGCCAGAATTCGATGCGCTCAGGCAGCAGACGATAACCGCCCCAGTGCTCAGGGCAATGAGGCTGCGTATCGCTGAAACGTTGCTCGGTGTTCTTGAGCAACGCTTCCAGCTCGGCGCGATCGGCGATCACGCGGCTTTGCGGTGAAGCCCAGGCACCAAGGCGACTGCCCAGCGGCCGGACCTGGAAGTAGGCATCTGACTCCTCAGGCGTGACCTTCACCACCCGACCTTCTACACGAACCTGACGCTCGAGGGCCGGCCAGAAAAACGTCATGGCCGCGAACGGGTTCGCGGCCAGATGCTGGCCCTTGGCGCTGTCGTAGTTGGTGAAGAAGGTGAAGCCCTGCGCGTCCAGGCCCTTGAGCAGCAAAATGCGGCAATGCGGCCGACCGTCCTGATCGACGGTGGCCAGGGTCATGGCGTTGGCTTCCACCGGCGGCTGCTCGGTTTTCACCGCGTCGGCAAACCACTGATGGAACAGCGCGAACGGCTCGGCCGGGGCTTGTGCCTCGGTCAGGCCGTCTCGGGTGTAGTCGCGACGCATATCAGCCAGGCCCTGGGTCATGGCGCATTCCTTTTGGTTAACGAATCACTTTTTCACAGGATCAGCGACAACGACTTTTTTGTCAGCTGCCGCGGCTTTGGCCGGCGTGGTCTTTTTGGCCGGCGTCGCGGTTTTAGCCGGAGCCTTCTTGGCGGCGGCTTTCTTGGCCGGCGCTTTTTTCGTGGCAGGTACAGCGGCTTTCTTCGCGGCCGGTGCCGGGGTGACCGGCTTGGCCACTGGCTTGACGTCCTGGGCAGCGACCAGTTTCACCGGTGCAGGGGCTGGCATGTTGTACTTGCTCAACAGCGCAACCATAGTGTTTTGCGGAGTCACCAGCAGTTCGACGCGACGGTTCAAGGCACGGCCTTCAACGCTGTCGTTGGCCGCACGCGGGGCTTCGCCGCCCATGCCGCGCAGCATCAGGCGATCACGCTGCAGACCGCTGAGGCGGAAAATCGCCGCCACGGCTTGTGCGCGTTCCTGGCTCAGTTTCACGTTGGCCGGTGCGGCGCCCGAGGTGTCGCTGTGACCCAATACCAGCACGGCGGTCTTGGGATCGACTTCAAGGATTTTCGCCACGCGAGTGAACGGGCCGAGAGTCACCGGCAACAACATGGCCGGACGGTCGGGGTTGAACGAACCTTCTACTGGCGCGGTGACCACCAGCACGTTTTCACGGCGCTCGAGTTGCAGGTTACTGTCCTTGATCGCGGTGCGCAGGCGCGGTTCGTAATCGTCGAGCCAGGCCTGAGTGACCTTAGGGTCAGGCATCGGCACGACTTTGGCCGTGCTCTGCTCTTTGCCGCCGAACGGCCACCACCATTTGCCACCGGCGTCGGCTTCAGCCTTGGCAACCGGGGCCACCTCGGCAGGTTTCACAGGTGCCGGCGCGGGAGCCGGCTCTTTCGCCGCGACTTTGTCGGAGGAACCGAACGGCCACCAGCTGCTGCCATCCGAATCATTTTTTGGTGTCTGCGCACAACCGGTAACAGCGACACACAGGGCCAAAGCGAGGGTGGTTTTATTGAGTGACATTGGAAATCCACAAAAAAGAAGTCATAAAAATTCAGGCCGGCATGACCCGGATAAACAGACGGTTGGAAAACATAAAGGCCTTCGGGTTCCGGCCCTGGAACCCTTCAGCGCGTTTTACAGACAAGTGGCCAGTACCCGCGCGAGCTTTTGCGCGCGCGGATCCATCAAGACGTAAGGCCCCAGTGTATTTGTCACAAAACCGAAGGCGACATCGTATTCAGGGTCAGCAAAACCGATGGAGCCGCCAGCGCCCGGGTGACCGAACGCACGTGGGCCGAGGCCGTAGGTGGCGTTCGGGACATCCGGTTGATCGAGCATGCAACCCAGGCCGAAACGGGTCCGGGTCAGTAAAGTCTTGTCTTCGCCGAGGCTGTGTTCGCGGGTCAGCTCATCGAGCATCTCGCTTTCCAGCAGGCTGCCGTCGAGCAGCCCGGCATAGAACCCGGCCAGGCTGCGGGCATTGCCGTGGCCGTTGGCCGCCGGTTGTTGCATGCGCCGCCATTCCGGTTTGTTGGTGCTGGTCAGGACCGACGGCGGGTTAGTAAAGGCCCGCGTGGTCATGGCCGTCGGTTCGCGCATCGTCACTTGCAGCAGGCGCTGGGCCGCGGCATCCCCGACGTTGCCCTTGCCACGGGCGATGTGCGCCACGCGATGGAATTCTTCATCCGCCAGGCCGACGTGAAAATCCAGGCCCAACGGTTTGGCCACGCGGGCCACAATGGACTCGCCCGGGCCACGCCCGTCGGCACGGCGCAGTAACTCGCCGACCAGCCAGCCATAGGTGATCGCGGCATAACCGTGACCGGTGCCCGGCGTCCACCAAGGCGATTCGGCGGCCAGCGCATCGACCATGGTTTGCCAGTCGTAAAGCGCTTCCGGGGCCAGCAACTCGCGCAACGCCGGCAAACCAGCCTGATGGCAGAGCAGTTGACGCAAGGTGACGGATTCCTTGCCGGCGGCAGCGAATTCGGGCCAATAGCGGGCAACCGGGGCATCCAGTTGCAGCTTGCCTTCGGCGACCAGTTGCAGGGCGGTGACGGCGGTGAAGGTCTTGGTGCAGGAAAACAGGTTGGCGATAGTGTCGCTGTGCCAGGCCTCATGGCCATCCTTGTCGGCGGTGCCGGACCAGAGGTCGAGAACGGTTTCGCCGCCAACCTGGATGCACAACGCTGCGCCACGCTCCTGAGGATCGTCGAACAACGCCGCGAACGCTTCGCGAACCGCTTCGAACTTAAGCTCGTAATGACCCTGAATCTGCACCCGCTACTCCCTCGGACAAACGTTCTACAAAGTGGCCGGCATTGTTCCAGCCATTGATGGTTTTGGGAACAGGGTTGGGCCGGGCGGTCGGATTGCCGATCTATTGGATCTGGAATTCATGGTGTTTTTGAGGACGCCTTCGCGGGCAAGCCTCGCTCCTACAGGAGCACCACCGAACCTGTAGGAGCGAGGCTTGCCCGCGAAGAACGATAA
>NZ_JAGYFX010000195.1:0-4429 GCF_019946615.1 Pseudomonas sp. BF-R-01 | reverse complement strand
GCCGATATAGATGTTGGCTGATCGACCGCTATCGCCGGCAAGCCGGCTCCTACAGTGACCGTATTTCAATGCGTGTTATTGCGGGCTTAACGACGGCCCAGCAACAACCCGACAACCAAACCGAAACCAGCGGAAATCGCCACGGTTTGCCACGGATGACCACCGATATAGGTTTCTGTCGCTTCGACTGCGGGCAAGGTCCGGTCACGAACACGGGTTACCGAGTCCCGCGCCTGCTGGAGTTTCTGGGCGATTTGCCCACGGAGCGTGTCCGCTTCCTCACCGACCAGCGAGGCACTGCTTTTCAGCAATTTTTCCGACTCTTCGATCAGCGCCTGAAGCTCGCTGAACGCTTGATCCTTGATTTGGTCTTCGGCGGCTTGTGCGGCGGTTTTCCGAGCCATTGGGATACTCCTTGCAGGTGAGTGGGCAGTGAACAATGGAGTCTGCGGCGATTGAAAAAGTTGCAGCGATTTTACCTGCGCAGGCCCTCCAGTAGAAAAATCCTGCGCAGGACATTTCTTCCTACAGTGTAAGATGTCGCCTATTTACGCAGCAGGTAACTCCCCATGAGCTTCAATCTGGCCGACAAACCCCTTGCCGAGCGCGCAGCGCTTGAAGACGAGAAATCCCGTCTGTTCGAACTCTGGCAGAACAACCTGGGCAAAGCCAAAGGCGAGGCCGCACGCTTGTTTGGCGAACGCGCCAAGCGCAAAGGCAAATGGGCCGAGTGGGTCCGTTCCGAACTCGACGGCATGTCGCCTCCGGAATTCGCCAACATGGTGCGCAGTGAAGTCAATCGGTTGATGGCGGCCAAATAAGGCCGGCTTCACGCAAAAATCGCGACAATCGCCTCACGCACTTTCAACACCACCGGATCGAGCTGCGTGCTGGTACGCCAGCCCAGCTCGATCGGGTAACGCGGCAATGCCAACGGGCAGGGCAGCAGCGTCAACCCGCTGAGCGCGGCGATGCTTCGGGCGGCATGCGCCGGGATGGTCGCCACCGCCTGACTGCCCTTGAGCAGATGCGGCAACGCTGCGAAATGCGTGGTCGAAGCGCATACCCGCCGGCTCAGGCCTAACGCGGCTAATCCTTCGTCGGTGATCCCGATAAAACCACCCGATGACACCAGAATATGTTCACGGGTGACGAACTCCTCAAGGTCGATGGTTTGTTGTCCCGCGGCCAGACTCGTCGGGTCAACCAGACACAGATAATCGCCTTCCCCCAGCACCTGACGACTCAGCAACCGTTCGGCAAACCCGCCGGCCGTGATCGCCAGGTCGATACTGCGCTCCATCAACGCGTGGGCGACGATCTGGCTGTGGGTCTGGCGGAAGATCAGCCGTAACTTCGGCGCGCAACGGTCGATCTCTTCGATCAAGCGGCGGCCGTAGGCAATTTCGAAATCATCCGACATGCCCACCGTGACCGAGCGGCCTTCGTAGTGATGGGCGGCCGGATCGACCATCGCCAGGCTTTGTCGGCATTTGTTCAGCGCGTCGCTGACCACCGGTTTCAACTGATTGGCCTTGAGCGTCGGCGCCAGGCCTCGGCCGGTGCGCACAAACAACTGATCGCCATACACCTCGCGCAGTCGGCGCAACGCCGCGCTGACCGCCGACTGCGTGACGCCCAGACGCAACGCTGCACGGCTGGCGCTGGACTCCTCATGCAAGGCTTCGAAGACTTTGAGCAGGTTGAGATCGACGGTGGCGATATTCATGGTGTTCATATCATTCAGCAGCGAACGGGGCTTTATTCATGATCCGGTAGCGCCTGAGAATGAGCAACACCCGATTCGAATGGAGTTACTGCAATGCCCAAGTCAATCGTTGCTGCACTGCAAATCGGCGCACTGCCTGGCGGCAAAGCCGAGACCCTGGAGCAAATTCTCTCGTACGAAAACGCCATCCTTGAAGCCGGCGCGGCGCTGGTGGTCATGCCCGAAGCGTTGCTTGGTGGTTACCCGAAAGGCGAGGGGTTCGGCACGCAACTGGGTTATCGACTGCCGGAAGGTCGAGAAGCATTTTCCCGGTATTTCGCCAACGCCATCGACGTCCCGGGCGTAGAAACCGAAGCGCTGGCCGGGTTGTCGGCGCGCACCGGGGCCAATCTGGTGATTGGCGTCATAGAACGCGCCGGCAGTACTTTGTATTGCACCGCGTTGTATTTCGACCCGCAGGCCGGGCTGGTCGCCAAACACCGAAAACTGATGCCCACGGGCACCGAACGGCTGATCTGGGGCAAGGGTGATGGCTCGACGTTACCGGTGATCGACAGCCAGGTCGGGCGGATCGGCGCGGTGGTGTGCTGGGAAAACATGATGCCGCTGCTGCGCACCGCCATGTACGCCAAAGGTGTGGAGGTGTGGTGCGCACCCACGGTAGACGAGCGGGAAATGTGGCAGGTGAGCATGCGCCATATCGCCCATGAAGGGCGCTGCTTTGTGGTCAGTGCCTGTCAGGTTCAGGACTCGCCGCAAGCGCTGGGCGTAGAGATCGCCAACTGGCCGGCGGATCGACCGTTGATTGCCGGCGGCAGCGTAATCGTTGGCCCAATGGGCGACATTCTGGCCGGGCCGCTGCGCGGCGAGCGCGGCCTGCTCACCGCCGAAATCGACACCGACGACCTGATCCGCGCGCGTTACGACTACGACGTCGTCGGCCATTACGCGCGACCGGACGTGTTCGAGTTGACCGTGGATGAACGGGCCAAACCCGGTGTCCGCTTCCTCTGACACACCACCCCCTGTAGGAGCCAGCTTGCTGGCGATGGCGGCCGAATAATCAACGCAAGTCTCACGGCCGCCATCGCCGGCAAGCCGGCTCCTACAGAGTGGCGGGTTAACCTTTGGCCGGGACATCCGGGTTTTCCATGACCTGGAGGATCGAGGCTTCCGGATCGAAATCGTCTTCTTCCAGCTCGATGAATTCCTCAGGCAGGAAGATGTTCAGCACGATAGCGCACAACGCGCCGACGGTAATCGGCGATTCAAAGATGTTATGCAGCGCCTTGGGCAGCTCGCGCAATACCTCCGGCACGGCTGCCACCCCCAGGCCCATGCCGAGGGAAATCGCCACGATCAGCATGTTGCGCCGATGCAGGCCGGCTTCGGCGAGGATCTTGATCCCGGCCACTGCAACGGTGCCGAACATCACCAGTTCAGCGCCGCCGAGTACCGGTTTCGGCATCAGTTGCAGCACCGCGCCGATCATCGGGAACAGCCCCAGCACCACCAGCAGGCCGGCAATGAAAAACGCCACGTAGCGGCTGGCCACGCCGGTCAGTTGAATCACGCCGTTGTTCTGCGCGAAGGTCACCATCGGCATGCTGTTGAACACTGCCGCCATGGCCGAGTTGAGGCCGTCGGCGAGCAGGCCGGATTTGATCCGGCGAATGTAGATCGGGCCTTTGACCGGCTGCCGGGAAATCATCGAGTTGGCCGTCAGGTCACCGGCCGCCTCCAGCGGCGACACGAGGAAAATCACCGCCACCGGCACGAACGCCACCCAGTCGAAGTTGAAACCGTACTTGAACGGCACCGGCACGCTCATCAGCGGTACGTCGGGCATGCTGCCGAAATCCACGTGGCCCATGAGCCATGCCACGAGATAACCGAGGGTCAGGCCGATCACGATGGCGCCCAGGCGCAGGAACGGCACATCAACACGGTTCAGCACAACGATGGTGCCCAGCACCAACGCAGCCAACGCCAGATGACTGGCGGCGCCGAGATCCGTCGCGCCGAAGCCGCCGGCGATGTCGGTCATGGCGACTTTGATCAGCGACAGCCCCATCAACGTGATGATCGTCCCGGTTACCACCGGCGTGATCAGCATCCGCAATTTGCCGATGAACTGGCTCAACACCACTTCGATGAACGCGGCGAAAAAGCACACGCCAAAGATTGTCGAAAGGATCTCATCAGTGCCGCCGCCGCGGGCCTTGACCATGAAACCGGCGCTGAGGATCACACTGATGAACGAGAAACTGGTGCCTTGCAGACACAGCAAACCGGAACCGATCGGGCCGAACTTGCGCGCCTGGACGAAGGTGCCCAGCCCCGAGACAAACAGCGCCATGCTGATCAGATAGGGGATTTCGCTTTGCAGGCCGAGGGCGCTGCCCATGATCAGGGTCGGGGTGATGATGCCGACGAAGCTGGCGAGTACGTGTTGCAGGGCGGCGAAGACGGTGGCGGTCAGATGCGGGCGGTCGTCGAGGCCGTAGATCAGGTCGTTGTGGCGCGGGGCAGGGGCTTTTTCAGAGGCGGTCATGGTGGTTTGCGTGCCGAAAGGCGGGCCGGGTCAGAAAATGGAGGCGCAGGATGCCAGAAAATTCATCGACTTACACAAAACCCTTGTGGGAGCGGGCTTGCTCGCGAAAGCGGTGTGTCAGTCAATATCTCTGCTGAATGACACAC
>NZ_JAGYFX010000194.1:0-4493 GCF_019946615.1 Pseudomonas sp. BF-R-01 | reverse complement strand
CGCGAAAGCGGTGTGACAGTCGACATAAATATTGAATGTCACACCGCTTTCGCGAGCAAGCTTCGCTCCTACAAAATCTAATGCCCCGCTAGATTGCGGCTGCTGAATCGCATCAGTTACTTCGGTAACACCCCACGCGTAACAATGCGGTAACACACGCAATTGACTTCCCGAGTTCTCCTCACGACTATAGGCGTCCCGCTGCCGCCAACACGGCGTTAAAGGGCGCAATCCAGGCCTTAAAAGCACGACAACAGACCGTGCGCCTGTATTTAACGAAGAATCACGCGCGTTACTCGCAGTAGTTTCCACAGCGCCTGAATGAGGAACTTTTCATGCCAGCCATCACCCTGACCACTCTGCAAGGTCTCAAGCAAAAAGGTGAAAAAATCACCATGCTGACCTGCTATGACGCGACCTTCGCCCACGCCTGCAATGAAGCCGGCGTCGAAGTGCTGCTGGTGGGCGACTCCCTCGGCATGGTTCTGCAAGGTCACGACAGCACCCTGCCGGTGACCACCGCAGAGATGGCTTACCACGTCGCCGCCGTCAAACGCGGTAACACCGACGCGTTTATCCTCGCCGACCTGCCCTTCATGGCCTACGCCACTATCGAACAAACCATGACCAACAGCGCCCAGTTGATGCAGGCCGGTGCACACATGGTCAAGGTCGAAGGTGCGCTGTGGCTAGCGGACTCGATCCGTCTGCTGGCCGAGCGCGGCATCCCGGTGTGCGCGCACATGGGCCTGACGCCGCAATCGGTGAACATTCTGGGCGGTTACAAAGTCCAGGGCCGTAGCGAGAACCAGGCACGGCAGATGCGCGCCGACGCCATCGCCCTGGAACAGGCCGGTGCCGCCATGCTGCTGCTCGAATGCGTGCCGAGCGAACTGGCTCAGGAAATCACCCAGGCAGTGGGGATTCCGGTGATCGGCATCGGTGCCGGCAGCGGTACCGACGGCCAGGTCCTGGTGTTGCACGACATGCTTGGCCTGTCGATCACTGGCCGAGTGCCAAAGTTCGTGAAGAACTTCATGAATGGCCAAACCAGCATTCACGCGGCCCTGAGCGCTTATGTCACTGAAGTCAAAGCGGCGACTTTCCCTGGTATCGAACACGGATTCTCTGCATGAACACCGTAAAAACCGTACGCGAATTGCGGGCCGCCGTGGCCCGCGCCCGCAGTGAAGGCAAGCGCATCGCCTTCGTACCGACCATGGGCAACCTGCACAGCGGTCATATCGCGCTGATTACCAAGGCCTCCCAGCGGGCGGACTTCGTGGTCGCGAGTATTTTCGTCAACCCGCTGCAATTCGGCGCAGGCGAAGACCTCGACAAGTACCCGCGCACCCTGGCAGCGGACCAGGAACAACTGCTCGAAGCCGGTTGCCACTTGTTGTTCGCACCCGCCGTAGAAGAAATGTACCCCGACGGCATGACCGGCCAGACCCGCGTCAGCGTTCCACAACTGTCCGAAGGCCTGTGCGGCGCCAGCCGTCCGGGGCATTTCGAAGGCGTGGCGACGGTGGTCAGCAAACTGTTCAACATGGTTCAGCCGGACCTGGCGATCTTTGGCCAGAAAGATTTCCAGCAACTGGCCGTGATTCGCGCGCTGGTGCATGACCTGAACATGCCGATCCAGATCATCGGCGAGCCGACGGTCCGTGCGGCCGATGGGCTGGCATTGTCATCGCGCAACGGCTTTCTCAGTGAAGAACAACGGGCCGTGGCGCCGGTTGTGTATCGCACGCTGACCTCGATTGCTGATGCCATTAAACAGGGTGAGCGCGATTATCCGGCGTTGATTGCCGCACAGACCAAACAGCTTGAAGCTGCGGGTTTGCGTACCGACTACCTGGAAATCCGCCATGCGCTGACCTTGCGCCCGGCGACGGCGGAAGATCGGGACCTGGTGATTCTGGTGGCAGCGTTCCTCGGCACCACGCGGTTGATCGACAACCTGCACCTGAACCTCGACGCACCCGCCTGAACACCTCAACTCCTCTGTAGGAGCGAAGCTTGCTCGCGAAGGCATCGCGTCATTCGACATCTGCATCGACTGACACGGCGCTTTCGCGAGCAAGCTTCGCTCCTACAGGGAGTTGCGTTGCCTCGCCCCTGTATTGCTGCCCACAATCGCTTCGGGCAAACTGCCCGCCGTTCGATTCCGACCTGGGAAAACACTCATGCACGCCATCATGCTCAAGGCCAAGCTGCATCGCGCCGAAGTCACCCACGCAGTACTCGATTACGAAGGTTCTTGCGCCATCGACGGCGAATGGCTGGACTTGTCCGGCATCCGTGAATACGAACAGATCCAGATCTACAACGTCGACAACGGCGAACGCTTCACCACCTACGCCATTCGTGGCGAAGAAGGCTCGCGCATGATCTCGGTCAATGGCGCCGCCGCCCACAAGGCCAAGGTCGGTGACCGTGTGATCATCTGTGCTTACGCTCACTACAGCGAAGCCGAGCTGCTCAACTTCAAGCCGCGTATGCTCTACATGGCACCGGGTAACGAGCTGAGCCACACCAGCAATGCCATTCCGGTTCAGGTCGCCTGACCGAACCTTCTCTTCCGTTTGTCGGACCGTTCCCTGCTTCATGTACAAAAAAGTACCGGGAACGGGTCAGACAAAGTCAAGACAGATCGCAGCGCGAGGTTTACTGTATTCGCCCTGTGCCATGAAATCGTGTCGACGCAGTTGACCGGACGCCCACCCACAGCGCTCCGGGACTTTTAGTGTTCAAAAGGCCGTTCAAGTAAAAAGGAAACCCGCAGCGATGGCGTACTACCGCACTCCTCAAGACGTGACCGCTCTGCCCGCCTGGCAGGCGCTGAATGACCACCGCCAAGCCATGCAGGATTTCAGCATGCGCGAAGCCTTCAATGCCGATCCGCAGCGCTTTACCCAATTCACCCTCAGCAGCTGCGGCCTGTTTCTCGACTACTCGAAGAACCTGATCAACGCCGAGACCCGCAATCTGCTGGTGGGCCTGGCCAATGAAGTTGACCTCAAGGGCGCGATCAAGGCGCTGTTCGAAGGCGAAATCGTCAACTCTTCCGAAGGACGCCCGGCCCTGCACACCGCGCTGCGCCGCCCAGTGGGCGAGAAGCTGTCGGTCAACGGCGTCAACGTGATGCCCGAAGTACACAAGGTCTTGAACAAGATCACCGACCTCGTGGGCCGTATCCACGACGGTCTGTGGCGCGGTTACACCGAGAAGCCGATCACCGACGTGGTGAACATCGGCATCGGCGGCTCGTTCCTCGGCCCAGAGCTGGTATCCGAAGCCCTACTGTCCTACGCCCAGAAAGGCGTGCGCTGCCATTACCTGGCGAACATCGACGGCACCGAGCTTCATGAACTGACCATGAAGCTGCGCGCCGAGACCACGCTGTTTATCGTTTCGTCGAAGTCCTTCAACACCCTCGAAACCCTGAAAAACGCCCAGGCCGCTCGCGCCTGGTACCTGGCTCAGGGTGGTTCGGAAGCCGAGCTGTATCGTCACTTCATCGCGGTCTCGAGCAACAATGCCGCCGCCGTGGCGTTCGGTATCCGCGAAGAAAACATCTTCCCGATGTGGGATTGGGTTGGCGGCCGTTATTCGCTGTGGTCGGCCATCGGTTTGCCGATTGCCCTGGCCATCGGCATGTCCAACTTCAAGGAACTGCTGTCCGGTGCCTACACCATGGACCAGCATTTCCAGAGCGCGCCATTCGAACAGAACATGCCGGTGCTGCTGGCGTTGCTCGGTGTCTGGTACGGCAACTTCTGGGGCGCGCAGAGCCACGCGATCCTGCCGTACGACCACTACCTGCGCAACATCACCAAACACTTGCAACAGCTGGACATGGAATCCAACGGCAAGAGCGTGCGCCAGGACGGCACGCCGGTGTCCACTGATACCGGTCCGGTGATCTGGGGTGGCGTGGGCTGCAACGGTCAGCACGCATATCACCAGTTGCTGCACCAAGGCACCCAACTGATTCCGGCCGACTTCATTGTGCCGATCGTCAGCTTCAACCCGGTGTCCGATCACCACCAGTGGCTGTACGCCAACTGCCTGTCGCAAAGCCAGGCACTGATGCTCGGCAAGACCCGCGCAGAGGCCGAATCCGAGCTGCGTGACAAAGGCATGGCCGAAGCCGACGTGCAGAAGCTCGCGCCGCACAAGGTGATCCCGGGCAACCGTCCGAGCAACACCCTGGTGGTCGAACGCATCAGCCCGCGTCGTCTCGGCGCACTGGTGGCGATGTACGAACACAAAGTCTTCGTGCAAAGCGTGATCTGGGGCATCAACGCCTTCGACCAGTGGGGCGTGGAGCTGGGCAAAGAGCTGGGCAAAGGCGTCTACAACCGTCTGGTCGGCAGCGAAGAAACCCCGGCTGACGATGCTTCCACCCAAGGGCTGATCAACTACTTCCGCGGTCGTCACCGCGGTTAATCTGACGCCACTCCTACAGACGGTACTAACCTTGTAGG
>NZ_JAGYFX010000193.1:0-4670 GCF_019946615.1 Pseudomonas sp. BF-R-01 | reverse complement strand
ATCGCCGGCAAGCCGGCTCCTACAATGTGCGAGGTGTTACACCGATTGGCGTTTTTGCAGCCAACTCAGGAATCCGCCTTTCTTGATCGGCACCGGTTTGGCCAGCAACGCCAACCGACTGTTCTGCTGCCGTACCGCCTGCAACTTGTTCAACGCCCGACCCACCTCAACCCGCTGTTCCATGCAACTGCGGGTCAGGGATTTGTCGATCCGGTAGATGATGCACGAGGTCAACGCGGTGAACGTGGCCTGCGACGGTGTATCGGTGAGGATGCTCTGTTCACCCATCACCTCGCTCGGCCCCATGCGCCCGGCCTCGGTTTGCCCGGCGCCGTCCGGTACTGTCGCGCTGACCACGCCCGTGGCGATGACCATCAGGCTGTCCGGCACTTCTCCCAGTTCCAGCACCACCTGGCCTGCCGCGTACTGCTGCGCGACCATCGAATGGGCCATTCGGTCGCGTTCGTCTTCGCTCAGGGAACGGAAGACTTTCACCTCGTCCAGCAAGGACCGCGCGCGGGATGTCGGTTCGATCACGCCGTCGAGCTGTCGGGAAATACCCGCCGCTTCGAGGTGCCGATGGGCGAGGTCGAACAGTTGATTGCGCACTTCGCTTTTCTTGCCGAGTTCGGCGATAAACCCGCTGGCCACGTATTCGGACATGGTTTCGCCGGCCTCTTTCAGCACGGCTTTCGGCGCCGGGTTGAGCAGCAGACTGCTGCTGCCTTGAAGCGTGCGGTCCAGTGCCTCCAGCACCCGACGCGGACGGATGTGGTTGGGCACCTGGATGCTGATCGACACACCATGCATGTTGCCGGGGCGGCTCAGGTTGACGATCTTCGCTTTGGCCGCCACCGAGTTCGGCACCACCGCCGTACTGCCGGCGCTGGTCAGCAGGTGAGTGGCGCGCCAATCGATGTCGAGCACCTTGCCCTCGACGCCGTCGATCACGATCCAGTCATCCACCTGATACGGCTTGGTGGTGTTGAGCACGATCCCGGAAAACACATCGCTCAGGGTGCTTTGCAACGCCAGGCCGACGACGATTGCCACCACCCCGGACGTCGCCAGCAGACCTTTCACCGGTAACTCCAGCACGTAACCGGCAGCGGCGACGATGGCGATCAGAAACACCAGCGCGCCGATGACGTCCTGCAGCAACCGCCCGCTGTGCCCGATGCGCCGCATCAGCAGCAGGCCGATAACTTCGGTGAGCACACGTGCGGCGTACAGCCACCAGAGAATCCCCAGCGCCGTAGCGCCCAGTTGCGCCACGCGGTCGTCTGCCAACAGCGGCGCCTGCAACGGGCTGACGCCGGCGTTGATGATGAGCGCGCTGAACATCAGAAACAGTGCGAGGCGCACACCGACCCGCGTGACGCGATGCTTGAACGGCGCGACGTGCCAGAGCACGGCGTCGATGACCAGCAACAGCGCACTCCAGGACAGCAGATGACCGTAGATGAGGGACATGGAAGAACTCCGGAAGACTGATTTTTTTGTAGGAGCCGGCTTGCCGGCGAAGGCGTACTTGAGGGCGCCTTCGCGAGCAAGCTTCGCTCCTACAGTTGAACTGTGTGAACCCGATCCCCTGTAGGAGCCAGGCTTGCCGGCGAAGGCGTACTTGAGGGCGCCTTCGCGAGCAAGCTTCGCTCCTACAGTTGAACTGTGTGAACCCGATCCCCTGTAGGAGCCAGGCTTGCCGGCGAAGGCGTACTTGAGGGCGCCTTCGCGAGCAAGCTTCGCTCCTACAGTTGAACTGTGTGAACCCGATCCCTTGTAGGAGCCAGGCTTGCCGGCGAAGGCGTATTTGAGGGCGCCTTCGCGAGCAAGCTTCGCTCCTACAGTTGAACTGTGTGAACCCGATCCCTTGTAGGAGCCAGGCTTGCCGGCGAAGGCGTATTTGAGGGCGCCTTCGCCGGCAAACGGAGCGCCGCCCGGCCGCTCCTACAGAAAAGCCCCTCGCACGATGATCGTGGGAGGGGCGAGGGGACTCAGTTCAGATGAGTCTTGAGTTCCAGCGCGGCCTGACGCACCGCCGCTTTCACTTCCGGAATCTGGCTCAGCGGATTGAGCAAGCCGAAGTCATGAATCATCCCGTTGTAACGCACCGCCGTGACCGGCACACCGGCCGCATCGAGGTGGCGGGCATAGGCTTCACCTTCGTCACGCAACACGTCGAACTCGGCGGTCTGCACCAGCGCTGCCGGCAAGCCCTTGAGCTGTTCGGCGCTGGCCTGCAACGGCGAGGCGTGGATCTGCGCACGCTCGGCCTGGTCGGTGGTGTAGTTGTCCCAGAACCAATTCATCATGCCTTTGGTGAGGAAGTGGCCTTCGGCAAATTGCTGGTACGAGCCGGTGTCGAACTGTGCGTTGGTCACTGGCCACATCAACAGCTGGAAGCGCAACGCCGGGGCTTTCTGTTCCTTGGCCATCAATGCCACGACCGCCGCCATGTTGCCACCGACGCTGTTGCCGGCCACGGCGAGACGCTTGCCGTCGACGCCGATGTCCTTGCCATGCTCGGCCACCCAACGGGTCGCGGCGTAGGCCTGGTTGATCGCGGTCGGGTAGTGCGCTTCCGGCGACGGCGTGTAATCGACATACACCGCGACGGCACCGGAGCCGACCACCAGGTCATGAATCAAGCGTTGGTGAGTCGGGTAATCGCCCAGCACCCAGCCGCCACCGTGGAAGAACATGAACACCGGCAACTCACCTTTGACCTTGGCCGGGCGCACGATTTTCAGGTTGATGGTTTGACCATCGACCTTGATTGCACGATCGCTGACGTCCACACCCGACAGATCAACCTTGACCGAGTTTTGCGCACCGGTCAGCACCGCACGGGCGTCTTTCGGGCTCAACTGCTCAAGCGGTTTACCGCCACCGGCGGCGAGGGCTTCGAGGAAGGCTTGAGTGTTGTGTTCAACGCCTGGGCTGCCAGCGGCAAAGGCGTTGCCGACGGAGAGGGCGAGCAGGGAAGCGGTCAGGGTTTTTTTGACGAGGTTCATGAGCAAATCCTTTTTAATTAATTAGAGATTGGTTACCTAAGGGTCAGGTTGCTGCTGCGCTGGGACTCAGGCCTCAGCAACACCGTGGACATAGATTAATAGGGTGCTCGAAAGGGAAAAAGCGGCTATAAAGCGTTTAACTGTCAACCGGAAAGTGACAATGAACCCGTTCGAAGATATGCGTATTTTTTGCCAGGTCATGGACTCCGGCAGCTTCACCTCGGCCGCCGATCAATTGGGCCTGTCCAAACAGTTCGTCAGCCGTCGCTTGATGCAACTTGAAGAACGCCTGGGCGTACGGTTGCTCAACCGCTCCACGCGGCGCCTGGACGTCACGCCGCTGGGTCAGAGTTATTACGAGTCGGCGTTGCGCTTGCTCAGCGAAGTCGAGCAGGTGGAACAGGGCATCGCCAGCCAGACCACCGAACCGCGCGGCACCATTCGCGTGAGCGCGCCGTTGTCGTTTGCGGTGGCGCATCTGGGGTGTTTGCTGCCGGTGTTCTTGCAGCGTTATCGCGATGTCACGGTGGAAGTGGATTTGAGCGACCGCCCGGTGGATCTGCTCAGCGAGGGTTACGACCTGGCGTTGCGCATTGGCATCCTTGAAGACTCGACGCTGATCGCCCGCCGCATCGCTTCGATCCAGCGGGTGTATTGCGCCAGCCCGGCTTACCTGGCCGAGCGCGGAACGCCGGGTAAACCCGAGGACCTGCACACGCACGACTGCCTGCCGTATGGCCATGGCCGCCAGGTGCAATGGCGTTTTGAAGGGCAGGGCAAGCCGCTGGCGGTCAACGTGACCGGGCGGATGCGGGTCAACAACGGTGAGTTGCTCAGGGATGCGGCCATTGCCGGGATGGGGATCACGTACCTGCCTACCTTCATTGTCGGGGCGGCGTTGAAGGATGGGCGGCTGGTGCCGGTGCTGGATGAGTTTCGCCCGCAGCCGCTGACGTTGTCGGCGGTGTACCCGCAGCATCGCCAGAGTTCGCGACCGGTGCAGGCGTTGATCGAGTTTCTGCGCGAGCGGCTGGATCAGGCTGAAGAAATTTTATAGAGCACAGCACATTTCCAATGTGGGAGCGAGCCTGCTCGCGAAAGCATTTTGTCATTCAACATTGATGTCGTCTGACACTCTGCCTTCGCGAGCAGGCTCGCTCCCACAGGGGCTTGTGGCGAACCTTTGTTCAGGGGTGATCAGGACCTTTTGTCATCACCCGGCTCGCCACCGACGTGCACGCCGTGGTCGTCACCCGGTTCACCGCCGACATGAACGCCGTGGTCATCGCCGATTTCGCCGGCGCGATGAACGCCGTGGTCGTCACCGATTTCACCGGCGCGATGAACGCCGCGGTTGTGGCCGACTTCACCGGCATGATGAACGCCGTGGTCGTCACCGATTTCACCGGCGTGATGAACGCCACGGTTGTGGCCGACTTCACCGGCGTGATGAACGCCGTGATCGTCTCCCGGTTCGGCATGGGTGCCGCTGCGACCGGATGAGGCGGTGTTACCGGAATGTCCCGAGCCATGGTCGTTGCCACTGTGACCGCTGCCGCTATTGCCGCCGCCGTTTCCACCGTGACCGCTGCCGCCATTGCCGCCACTGCCACTTCCGCCGTGGCCACCGCCGTTGCCGCCGCCACCGTTTCCACC
>NZ_JAGYFX010000192.1:0-4764 GCF_019946615.1 Pseudomonas sp. BF-R-01 | reverse complement strand
AGGCTCGCAGCTCACCACCTGCCCACCTCCCGAAACGACATACCCATCCCCGCCATCCTTGTAGGGCAATCCCTACCCCCAACCTTCCATCCGGCTGAGGCGATTCTCTCCTGCGCCCCGATTTGCGTGCTCCCCAGCGTCCACTAGGCTTAGTCCACAGCAGTCATCAATAACAAAGGTGTGGGTATGAGCCAGGTCGATTCAAGCGCAGGGGCCAATGACATTCTGGTCAGCTTTCGTGGAGTGCAAAAGAGCTACGACGGCGAGAACCTGATCGTCAAAGACCTCAACCTGGACATTCGCAAAGGCGAGTTCCTCACGTTGCTCGGGCCATCCGGTTCCGGCAAAACCACCAGCCTGATGATGCTCGCCGGTTTCGAAACCCCGACCGCCGGTGAAATCCTCCTGGCCGGGCGCGCCATCAACAACGTGCCGCCGCACAAGCGCGACATCGGCATGGTGTTCCAGAACTATGCATTGTTCCCGCACATGACCGTCGCCGAGAACCTCGCGTTCCCGCTGACCGTGCGCGGCTTGAACAAGAGCGATGTCAGCGACCGGGTCAAACGTGTCCTGAGCATGGTTCAGCTCGAGACCTTCGCCCAGCGTTATCCGGCGCAACTGTCCGGTGGTCAGCAACAGCGTGTGGCCCTGGCCCGTGCATTGGTGTTCGAACCGCAACTGGTGCTGATGGACGAACCCCTCGGCGCACTCGACAAACAACTGCGCGAACACATGCAGATGGAGATCAAGCATCTGCACCAGCGCCTCGGCGTGACCGTGGTCTACGTGACCCACGACCAGGGCGAAGCCCTGACCATGTCCGACCGCGTGGCGGTGTTCCATCAGGGCGAAATCCAGCAGATCGCCCCTCCACGCAGCCTCTACGAAGAACCGAAAAACACCTTCGTCGCCAACTTCATCGGCGAGAACAACCGTCTCAACGGCCGCCTGCACAGCCAGACCGGCGATCGTTGCATCGTCGAACTCGGTCGCGGTGAAAAGGTTGAAGCGCTGGCGGTCAATGTCGGCAAGACCGGCGAACCCGTCACGCTGTCAATTCGTCCGGAACGCGTGAGCCTCAATGGTTCGAGCGAGTCCTGTGTCAACCGCTTCTCAGGGAGGGTGGCGGAATTCATCTATCTGGGCGACCACGTCCGGGTTCGCCTGGAAGTCTGCGGCAAGACCGACTTCTTCGTGAAACAACCGATTGCCGAGCTCGATCCCGGGCTTGCTGTCGGCGACGTGGTACCGCTTGGCTGGGAGGTCGAACACGTTCGCGCGCTCGACCCACTTCTAGAGGCGAACTGATCGCCCCCTGCTTCAACCAACCCTGCACGTGGAGAGAACAATAAATGTTGAGATCCCTGAAATTCACCGCCCTGGTCATGGGCATGATCGGTGCGGCACACGCGATGGCGGCGGGCCCGGACCTGACCGTGGTGTCCTTTGGCGGGGCGAACAAGGCCGCGCAGGTCAAAGCCTTCTACGCACCGTGGGAAGCGGCGGGTAACGGCAAGATCGTGGCGGGCGAGTACAACGGCGAGATGGCCAAGGTCAAAGCCATGGTCGACACCAAGAGCGTGTCCTGGGATCTGGTGGAAGTTGAGTCGCCAGAACTGTCCCGCGGTTGCGACGAAGACATGTTCGAGCAACTCGACCCGGCGCTGTTCGGCAAGACCGAAGACTACGTCAAAGGCGCTATCCAGCCTTGCGGCGTAGGTTTCTTCGTGTGGTCGACCGTGTTGGCCTACAACGCCGACAAGCTGGCCTCCGCACCCACCAGCTGGGTGGATTTCTGGGACACCAAGAAATTCCCGGGCAAGCGCGGCCTGCGTAAAGGCGCCAAGTACACCCTGGAATTCGCACTGATGGCCGACGGCGTTGCGCCGAAAGACGTCTACAAAGTGCTGGCCGGCAAAGACGGTCAGGACCGCGCGTTCAAGAAGCTTGATGAGCTGAAACCAAACATCCAGTGGTGGGAAGCCGGCGCACAACCGCCGCAGTACCTCGCTTCCGGTGACGTGGTCATGAGCTCGGCCTACAACGGCCGGATCGCTGCCGTGCAGAAAGAAAGCAACCTGAAAGTCGTGTGGAACGGCGGTATCTACGACTTCGACGCATGGGCCATTCCAAAAGGCCTGGACAAGGCACGTGCTGAAGCGGCGAAGAAATTCATCGCGTACTCGGTGGCGCCGCAGCAGCAGAAGACCTACTCGGAAAACATCGCCTACGGCCCGGCCAACACCCAAGCCGTACCGCTGTTGTCCAAGGATGTCCTGAAAGACATGCCGACCACCCCGGAAAACATCGCCAACCAAGTGCAGATCGACGTCAGCTTCTGGGCTGACAACGGCGAGCAACTGGAGCAGCGCTTCAATTCCTGGGCTGCGAAATAAGACCACCCCGTGGGCTTATCGACTCCCGTAGGAGCGAGGCTCGCCCGCGAAGACGTCAGCACATTCAACATCAATGTTGACTGACACGCTGCCTTCGCGAGCAAGCTTCGCTCCTACGGGGGGGATGTGTAGTTATCAAGAACAGAGGCGGCCTCGCGGTCAATGGATGCCGCCTCTGTAACGATCAAAGATTTCCGGAGTACGCCATGGCCACCGCCATTCCCCTGAACGCGGGCACTGACCCCACCTTGAAGCAGCGGCTCAAGCACGCCGAGCGGATCAACCGCTGGAAGGCCCAGGCCTTGATCGCGCCATTGGTGCTGTTTCTGTTGCTGGTGTTCCTGGTGCCCATCGTGGCGCTGCTCTACAAAAGCGTTGGTAACCCGGAAGTGGTCGGCGGCATGCCGCGCACCGTGGCGGCCATCGCCAGCTGGGACGGCCGTGGCCTGCCCGCTGAACCGGTTTACAAAGCGGCCAGCGAAGACCTCGCTGAAGCGCGCAAGAATCAGACCCTGGGCGACTTGTCCAAGCGCTTGAACATGGAGTTGGCCGGCTATCGCAGCCTGCTGACCAAAACCGCCCGCGCCTTGCCGTTCGCTACCGAACCGGCCTCTTATAAAGACGCGCTGGAAGGGCTCGACGAGCGTTGGGGCGACCCGGCCTACTGGCAAGCGGTGCGCCGCAACACCAGCAACATCACGCCGTACTACTTGCTGGCAGCGGTCGATCACCGCATCGACGACCTCGGCGAAATCGCCCCGGCCACGCCCGATCAGGCGATTTACCTCGACATCTTCGCCCGCACCTTCTGGATGGGCCTGATCATCACCGCCATTTGCCTGGTACTCGCCTATCCGTTGGCTTACCTGCTGGCGAATCTGCCGTCGCGTCAAAGCAACCTGCTGATGATCCTGGTGCTGCTGCCGTTCTGGACCTCGATTCTGGTGCGCGTCGCTGCGTGGATCGTATTGCTGCAATCGGGCGGGCTGATCAACAGCGGCCTGATGGCCATGGGCATCATCGATAAGCCGCTGGAACTGGTGTTCAACCGCACCGGGGTCTACATCTCGATGGTGCACATCCTGCTGCCGTTCATGATCCTGCCGATCTACAGCGTGATGAAAGGCATCTCGCCGACCTACATGCGCGCCGCGATTTCCCTCGGCTGCCACCCGTTCGCCAGTTTCTGGCGGGTGTACTTCCCGCAGACCTATGCCGGTGTCGGCGCCGGTTGCCTGTTGGTGTTCATCCTCGCCATCGGCTACTACATCACCCCGGCCTTGCTGGGCAGCCCGAACGATCAGATGGTCAGTTACTTCGTCGCCTTCTACACCAACACCAGCATCAACTGGGGCATGGCGACCGCACTCGGTGGGCTGCTGCTGTTGGCGACCGTGGTGCTTTATCTGATTTACAGCTGGCTGGTGGGCGCCAGTCGCCTGCGCCTGAGCTAAGGGGAGAATCGAAATGCTGAGTCCTTACATGTCGCCCATCGAACGGGTGTGGTTCTACAGCTTGCGGATTCTCTGCGGCTTGATTTTGCTGTTCCTGATTCTGCCGGTGTTGGTGATCATCCCGTTGTCGTTCAACTCGGGCAGTTTCCTGGTGTATCCGCTGCAAGGTTTTTCGCTGCACTGGTATCAGGACTTCTTCGCCTCGGCGGAATGGATGCGTGCACTGAAGAACAGCATCATCGTCGCCCCGGCGGCGACCGTGCTGGCGATGGTGTTCGGTACGCTGGCGGCGATTGGCCTGACTCGGGGCGACTTCCCGGGCAAGGCGCTGGTGATGGCGTTGGTGATTTCGCCGATGGTGGTGCCGGTGGTGATCATCGGTGTCGCGAGTTATCTGTTCTTTGCACCGCTGGGCCTGGGCAACAGCTTCTTCTCGTTGATCGTGGTGCACGCGGTGTTGGGTGTGCCGTTTGTGATCATCACGGTGTCGGCAACGTTGCAGGGGTTTAACCACAACCTGGTACGCGCCGCTGCCAGCCTCGGTGCTTCGCCGCTGACCGCGTTCCGCCGCGTGACCTTGCCGCTGATTGCACCAGGTGTGATCTCCGGTGCGCTGTTTGCCTTCGCGACCTCGTTCGATGAAGTGGTGGTGACGTTGTTCCTCGCCGGTCCCGAGCAAGCGACCTTGCCACGGCAGATGTTCAGCGGTATCCGCGAAAACCTCAGCCCGACGATTGCCGCCGCGGCAACGCTGCTGATCGCCTTCTCGGTGATCCTGCTGCTGACCCTGGAATGGCTGCGTGGCCGCAGCGAAAAACTGCGCACCGCCCAGGTTTGATCAGCTTTTGATTTTGTAGGAGCGAAGCTTGCTCGCGAAGAGGCCAGAACAGTCAGCATCGATGTTGACTGAC
>NZ_JAGYFX010000191.1:0-4822 GCF_019946615.1 Pseudomonas sp. BF-R-01 | reverse complement strand
GGTTCCTTTTTGGTGTTTGAAAAAGGGCCTCGCCGTAAGGGCGAAACCAATAGCCGCCGTTACCGAAGTAATGGATATGTACACCTGAAAAAATTCGGCGCCCGACATAAAGCCATCGTCGGAACGCCGCCCGCAGCAAGCCGGCTCCTACAGGTCACCCCGCCGCCAGCCCCTTCCCCGCCCGCTCCAGATTCCGCCACAACCAGACCGGCAACACATCAGGATCAAGACTGTCGATCAAATTCTTCAACGCCAACCCCAATTCTGTGTCGCCCTCAATCACCAGACGCCGACGAAAAAACAGCGTGTCCGGATCCTCCTGACGACTGGCCAACAGTAAAAACTCACGCCAGTTCCCGCTGATAGTCACCGCCGCCGTAGCATGCTCAGCAATCCGCAACCCCTGACGATTGAGCGTCAAGTACCAGGACAACCCCAGATCCGGAATCCGCAAACACAACCAACGCCCGCGCAACACCTCAAACTCGCCATCACGCAACGGCTCGGCGAGGCAACGATTGAGCGCCTGCTGCAACGCCAGGCGCTGCACGGCAAACGGCACCCGACGCACCAGCGGCAACAACCGGTCGGCACCTTTGAGCAGCCACTTTTTTCGGTTCAGCACAGGCCAACCTCCTCGACGCGCAGCATGCCGGCCTGGCCATGCCAGTAGCCATTGCACCCTTCGACAAACAACGGCGGCATCTCGCCCGAACGAACCCGCTGATAACTGTCAATCACCTCAGCCATGCCCTGCGCACGCGGGCTCAGGCGCAACAGATCGGCGCCGCAGTCCACCAGCCCGGAATAATCGGCGAGCAAATTGGTGACTTCGGCCGACATGGTCTGAATACCGTTGAGGGTAAACAGTGGCTGCCCTTCCTGGCTGGTCAACGCCATGCCGTCGGGGTAGTTGATGCAGCAAAACTGGCAGTCGTCCTTGGGCCGGTTTTCCGCGCGGGCCGTGAAACAGCGGGCGGAATAGGCCAGGGGCAAGTGCCCATAGGCAAAAATTTCAACTTCCGGCACCGCACGCCCAAGTTCACGGACCTGCCCGATCACGTCGCGGATCAGCGCCGCCGAACACTCCACGGGCGGCACCCAGCGGGTCATTCCGCAGTCGAGCAGTTGCGCCAACGAGTGGCCGTTGTACAGGTTGAGGGCCGGGCCACCCACGAACGGCAACTGGCGCTCGGCGAGGAACTGCACCGCGCCCATGTCATTGGCCTCCACCAACAGTTGGCCGTTGTCGCACAGGCGGCGCAGGCTGGAAAGTTCCGACGCCGCTTCGATCAGCGTCAAACTGGAGATCACCAACTGCGCCCGGCTGCACTCCTGTAACTCGCGTCCCAGTCCCAACCACTGATCCAGTGAAAAGGCCCGGCGTTTCGAGCACACGGTTTCCCCCAGGTAAATCACGTCCAGGGGCATGGCCGACATCTCGGCGTAAAAGTTGCTGAGTTGCTCCTTGTCCCAATAAAACAGGACCGGTCCCAGGCTGAGCTTCATGTCGCGTCCCCTCATTGCCATGATCGATGATAAGCACCCAGGGTGGTCTGGCTGCCCTCGGACAAACCGGCCAGCACCTGACGCCATTCTTCCTTGACCCGAAAAGCGCCCGGCGCGCCGCGATGGGCATCCAGCGCGGCGCGCCAGACCCGGGTGACTTGCTCGACGTAGGCCGGGCTGCGTTGGCGGCCTTCGATTTTCACGGCTTCGACGCCGATGGCCGTCAGCTCCGGCAGCAGGTCCAGGGTGTCGAGGCTGGTGGGTTCTTCCAGGGCATGAAAGCGTTTGCCGTCGACCAGGAAACGGCCTTTGCACAAGGTCGGGTAACCGGCCGGTTCGTCGGGGGTGTAGCGGTCGATCAGGACTTCACTGAGCCGTGCGCTCAACCCTTCGGCGTCCTCGCTCCAGCGCACCGCCTTGGCCGGCGAACAGACGCCGCACAGGTTCGGTGACTCGCCGGTGATGTAGGACGACAGGTGGCAACGCCCTTCGGCCATGATGCACAGGCTGCCGAAGCCGAAGACTTCAATGGGCACCGGACTGCTGGCCGCCACCTGGCGCACCTGCGCCAATGACAACACCCGTGGCAGCACGGCGCGCCGAATATCGTAGCGCTGCGCGTAAAACGCCAGCGCGGCGGCGTGGGTCGCCGAGCCCTGGACCGAGAGGTGCAACGCCAGTTGCGGATGGCGCTGGCTGGCATAGTTGAGCACCCCGGGGTCGGCGGCGATCAGCGCATCCACACCGAAATCGGCAGCACGGTCCACCGCCCGCTGCCAGCGCTCCCAGCCCTTGGGTTGCGGGTAGGTGTTGACGGCGACATAGAGTTTGCGTTGATGCTGACGGATGTGGGCGACGGCGGCGTCGAACTGTTTGTCGTCCATGTTCAGCCCCGCGAAATGCCGGGCGTTGGTGTCATCGCGAAAGCCGACATACACGGCATCGGCGCCTTGGCGCACCGCCGCTTTGAGCGCAGGCAGGTTCCCTGCCGGGCAGACCAGTTGCATGGGTAATCCTCATGAAAAAAGCGGCGCTGCCAGTCTAGCCAGACCGGCAGGCACTGCCTTGACGGCAATCAATTGCCCTCACTGCATCAGGTCGGCAAAGGACAGGAACATCACGTTGTCGTGCTTGAGCACTTGCTGCTCGCAGTCGATCACTGCCAGCCCGTCAGCCCAGCACGCGGCCGTCAACATCGCCGAGCTTTGCTGAGGGTGCAGTTCCACGCTCAACTGGCCGTCTGCGCCGGGCGTCAACCTGGCTCGCAGGTATTGCCGACGCTTGTTGCGTTGCAACCAGTCGAACCCGGCGGGCACGGCCAGTGGCCGTGGCATCACGTCCGTCATACCCTGGGCCCGGAGCAAGAACGGTCGCACCACCACCAACGCGGTAATCAGCGCCGCCGAAGGATTGCCGGGCACGCCGATCCACGGTTTGCCCGCCACTTCGCCGAAGGCCAGCGGTTTGCCCGGCTGCATGGCGATGCGCCAGAAATCGATGCTGCCCAGTTCCTCGATGGCGTGCTTGAGATGATCTTCCTCGCCGACCGAAACGCCGCCGCTGCTCAGCAACAGGTCGCATTCCGACGACGCCAGGCACAAGGCGTGCCGACTGGCCGCCAGCTCATCGGCCATCACGCCGTAGTCATGCACCTCGACGCCCCATCCACGCAACAGCTCCGCCAGGCAGTAGCGATTGCTGTTGTAGATTTGCCCCGGCGCCAAGGGATCGCCCGGCTCGCGCAGTTCATTGCCGCTGCTGAGCAAACACACCTGCAACGGTCGATAGACTTCGATCCGCGCAATTCCGGCGCCGGCCAGCAACCCGATTTCCTGTGCGCGCAGGCGCTTTCCCGCCTTGAGCAGCAGGTGCCCGCGACGAACTTCTTCACCCTCTTTGCGCACGTGATCGCCAACGCTTGCGGGCGGCAACCAGACACGCTCGCCGTCGACCCGGCAACGCTCTTGCGGCACGACGGTGTCGGCGCCCGGAGGCAAGGGTGCACCGGTAAAAATCTGCACCGCTTGTTGCGCGAGCAACGGTGCGCACGCCTGATCCCCCGCCGCAATTCGCCCGCCGATCAACAGCCAGCCACCCTCCTCGGGCAGGTCGACGGCCCTGAAGGCGTAACCGTCCATGGCGCTGTTGTCCCAGGCCGGCAGGTTCACTGGGGAATGAATATCCGCTGCCAGCACGCGTCCCATCGCTTGATCCAGGCGGATCATTTGCACCAGGGGCGGCGGCGGTGCCTGATCGAGCAGGCGGCTGATGGCCTCGTCCACCGGCATCAGGTTGCCGAGGTCGCACACCCGGCCGGTCATGAGCGTGTCTCGCAGGCATCAATGTTGCGTTGGGCCTGAGGTTTCAAATGCGGGGCGAAATTGCAGGGGCCGGTGCGACTGTCCAGTTGTTCGAGCAGGATCTTGTTCCAGGCCGTCCGGCAGGCACCGGGCGAACCGGGCACGCAGCACACCAGCACGCCGTTGCTCATGCCGGCCAGTGCCCGGGATTGCAGGCTGGACATGCCGATTTCCTCCAGGGACACCTGGCGGAACAATTCGCCGAAGCCTTCCACGTGTTTGTCCAGCAGCGGCAGGACAGCTTGCGGCGTGTTGTCGCGAGCGGTGAAACCGGTGCCGCCGGTCATCAGCACAACTTGTACTTCGGGGTCGGCGATCCACCGGGAAACGGTTGCGCGGATTTGATAGATATCGTCCTTGACCAGGTCACGATCGATCAATACATGCCCGGCGGTTTGCAGCAAATCGGTCAGGGTCTGTCCCGAGGTGTCGGTGTCGAAGGTGCGTGTATCGCTGATGGTCAGCACGGCAATGTTCAGGGGTTCAAATGTGCGTTGCGCCAGATGGGCCATGTCCAGGTTTTCCCGTAGATGAGGGTATGGGCCCAAGCCTGAACCGGAATCCGTGATGAGCCTATTCCTCCAAGGAGGTACCTCTCGGGCGCATGGATTTCTGGCTGATGGGGGGATGGGTTTGTTGGGGGGCATATCCGTTGCTGCGGTGATGGCGGCTATTGGTTTCGCCCTTACGGCGAGTCACTTGGAGAAGCGCCAAGTAACCAAGCGCTTTTGCCCCTTTCGTTCGGTGCCTCGCTGTGGCTCGGCATGCCCTCGCTCCGGTCCTGCTCCGTGGGCCCGCCGCCATCGGCCATCCATGGCCGGGGGCGGCTAACCCGGCATCCATGCCGGGTTGCCCACTGCGCAGAACCTCCACTCGGCCTCTCGAGGGGGCGCTCAGATCAAAAGCTGAAGGCGAGCTAACGCTCGGCCTGATGAGTGGTGAAAATCAAAAGC
>NZ_JAGYFX010000190.1:0-4871 GCF_019946615.1 Pseudomonas sp. BF-R-01 | reverse complement strand
GTTGAATGGCACGACGCCTTCGCGGGCAAGCCTCGCTCCTACAGGGGGGAGGCGGTCAGCTGTTAATCGAGCAGCGAAATCGCGGTCGGCGCATCGTTGCCGACCAGCGCCAGGTCTTCGAATTCGTTGACGGCGTTGATCTCGGTGCCCATGGAAATGTTGGTCACGCGCTCCAGAATAATCTCGACGATCACCGGCACCTTGAACTCTTCGATCAGCTCCTGGGCCCTGCGCAGTGCAGGCTGGATCTGAGCCGGTTCGAACACACGCAGCGCCTTGCAACCGAGGCCTTCGGCAACCGCGACGTGGTCGACACCGTAACCGTTGAGTTCCGGAGCGTTCAGGTTATCGAAGGACAGCTGCACGCAGTAGTCCATGTCGAAACCGCGCTGGGCCTGACGAATCAGCCCCAGGTACGAATTGTTTACCACAACGTGGATGTACGGCAGCTTGAACTGCGCGCCCACCGCCAATTCTTCGATCATGAACTGGAAGTCATAGTCGCCCGACAGTGCCACAACCTTGCGGTTCGGATCGGCCTTGACCACGCCCAGTGCAGCCGGAATGGTCCAGCCCAGCGGGCCGGCCTGACCGCAGTTGATCCAGTGACGCGGCTTGTAGACGTGCAGGAACTGCGCGCCGGCAATCTGCGACAGACCGATGGTGCTGACGTAGCAGGTGTCTTTGCCGAACACCTGGTTCATCTCTTCGTAAACGCGCTGCGGTTTGACCGGCACGTTGTCGAAGTGCGTCTTGCGTTGCAGGCTGGCTTTGCGCTGCTGGCAGTCTTGCAGCCAGGCGCTGCGGTTTTTCAGTTTGCCGGCGGCTTGCCATTCGCGGGCGACTTCGATGAACACGGTCAGCGCGGCAGCGGCGTCGGAGACGATGCCCAGGTCCGGGTTGAACACGCGGCCGATTTGCGTCGGCTCGATGTCAACGTGAATGAACTTGCGGCCTTCGGTATACACGTCGATCGAGCCGGTGTGGCGGTTGGCCCAACGGTTACCGACGCCCAGTACCACGTCGGACTTCAGCAGGGTGGCGTTGCCGTAACGGTGCGAAGTCTGCAAGCCCACCATGCCGACCATCAACGGGTGATCGTCCGGGATCGTGCCCCAGCCCATCAGGGTCGGGATCACCGGAATGCCGGTCAGCTCGGCGAATTCCACCAGCAACTCGCTGGCATCGGCATTGATGATGCCGCCACCGGCGACCAGCAATGGACGCTCGGCCTGATCGAGCATGGCCAGGGCCTTCTCGATTTGCACGCGGTTAGCGGTTGGCTTGGCCAGTGGCAGCGGTTCGTAGGCGTCGATGTCGAATTCGATTTCAGCCATCTGCACGTCGAACGGCAGGTCGATCAGCACTGGGCCTGGACGGCCGGAGCGCATTTCGTAGAAGGCTTTCTGGAACGCATACGGCACCTGGCCCGGTTCCATGACCGTGGTCGCCCACTTGGTCACTGGCTTGACGATGGTGGTGATGTCGACAGCCTGGAAGTCTTCCTTGTGCATACGGGCGCGGGGTGCTTGCCCGGTGATGCACAGAATCGGGATCGAGTCGGCCGAGGCGCTGTAGAGCCCGGTGACCATGTCAGTACCGGCCGGGCCGGAAGTGCCGATGCACACGCCGATGTTGCCGGCCTTGGTGCGGGTGTAGCCCTCGGCCATGTGCGACGCGCCTTCAACGTGTCGAGCGAGGACGTGATCGATGCCGCCGACCTTTTGCAGGGCGGAGTACAACGGGTTGATGGCGGCACCGGGGATGCCAAAAGCGGTATCAACCCCTTCGCGGCGCATCACCAGAACGGCGGCTTCGATTGCTCTCATTTTGCTCATGGTTTTGTGCCTCTTACGTTTTGTAATTGTATACAAGTGGCTTTGCGCAGAGTGTATTCACGGCGGACGGCGCAGGTCAATCCATTTTCTCAAGCGACTGTTTCATTCGTCGGAAGCCTGTTCTGCTGTGGCTTTTCGTCGCATGCGGCGCTTTTCGATAATTATTGTATACAAAAAATTAACTCATTGTGTTCTATTTGTTGCATCGGGCTGCGATGAAAACGCGCAGTCCTTCCGCTTTCCCTATAACAAAATGAGGACGGCACCATGAGCGCTTTAACCTTGAAAGTGGCAGTCAACCTGACCAGTCAGGCCATCTCCGCCGCGCGTGCAATCAACGCGGCCCCTTTGACCATCGCCGTGCTGGATGCCGGCGGACACCTGGTTTCCCTGCAACGCGAAGACGGCGCCAGCCTGCTGCGCCCGCAGATCGCCATCGGCAAAGCCTGGGGCGCCATTGCGCTGGGCAAAGGCTCACGCCTGCTGGCGCTGGACGCCCAGCAGCGCCCGGCGTTTATCGCGGCGTTGAACAGCCTGGGGCAGGGCAGCGTGGTGCCGGCACCGGGCGGTGTGTTGATTCGGGATCAGGACGGCAATGTGCTGGGAGCTGTGGGCATCAGCGGGGATTTGTCGGATGTTGATGAGCAGTGTGCGATCAATGCGATCGAGGCGTTGGGGTTGCGGGCGGATGCTGGGGTGAGTGCTTGATCTTCAGCGTCTGAACAAATGTCATCGTTGGCAAGCCAGCTCCCACAGGGTCTGTCGGTATTCACATATTTTGCGGACACCGACAGACCCTGTGGGAGCTGGCTTGCCAGCGATTGCTATCTGCCAGACACATCCAGCTAAAAGTGTGTATCACCGCTCAGTGTTTCCAGGTCTAGCCTCTTCATGAACTCATCATGAGAGAGGCAAAGGAATGCCCAGTTTTCCCGCATCACATCGCCTGCGAGCCGGCCGCTATGCCGAGCCCAATCGAATTTATTTACTGACCACCAACACTCTGGATCGCGAGCCGATCTTTGCCGACTTCGCGTTAGGTAGATTGGTCGTTCACCAATTCTGCCGGGCACAAAATCTCGGATTGGCAAAGTCATTGGCTTGGGTCGTCATGCCCGATCATTTTCATTGGCTGGTCGAATTGGAAAACTGTTCGCTTAGAAAGCTGATGCGCCAGACTAAATCCCTGATTACGAGGGAGGTGAATTTTTCGATTGGTAGAAGTGGACCGCTTTGGCAGCAGGGTTATCACGACCGAGCGTTGAGGCGGGAGGAGGATTTGGTGAAATTGGCCCGGTATGTCGTGGCAAACCCGTTGCGGGCCGGGCTTGTTGAAAAGCTTGGCGACTATCCGCTGTGGGATGCCATCTGGATTTGAGTCGGCACCGAGTCGCCTTCATCGCTGGCAAGCCAGCTCCCACAGGTTTCTCTGTTGAGTTCAAATACTGTGGACGACACAAATCCCTGTGGGAGCTGGCTCGCCAGCGATGGCCGCACCGCGGTCTATCAGTCCGGCTCACACCCCTTCAGCACCAACCGAATAATCGTCTGCGCCGCCGCTTCATAATCCTCTTCATCCAGCTTGGCCTTGCCGGTGATGGCAGTAATCTGCCAGTCAAAGTCGGCATAGGTCTGGGTCGCGGCCCAGATGCTGAACATCAGGTGGTTGGGGTCGATGGGGGCGATCTGCCCGCGGTCGATCCAGGTCTGGATGCAGTCGATGTTGTGTTTCGCCTGGCTGTTCAGTTGTTCGACCAGGTCGGCGCTCAGGTGCGGGGCGCCGTGCATGATTTCGCTGGCGAACACCTTGGAGGCGAAGGGCAAATCGCGGGAGATGCGGATTTTCGAGCGAATGTAGCCGCTCAGCACTTCACTGGGCACGCCGTCGGCGTTGAACGGCGTCGAGGCCTGCAGAATCGGCTCGATGATGCTTTCCAGAACCTCGCGGTAGAGGTTTTCCTTGGATTTGAAGTAGTAGTAGACGTTGGGCTTGGGCAATCCCGCCTTGGCTGCGATGTCACTGGTTTTGGTCGCAGCGAAGCCCTTGTCGGCAAATTCTTCACTGGCGGCACGCAGGATCAGTTCTTTGTTGCGCTCGCGGATAGTGCTCATAAACCAGGTGGTTCCTTGCCTGTTCTGGCGGTTGCGCATGGTAGCACCGGCCTCGCGCGGCGCTCAAGAATGCCCCATGTGGCGCTCGGCCGCGCTATGCTGCGCAGCATTCATTCCAGAAGGACACCTGATTCATGGCAGGAAGCAGTTTACTGTTGCTGATCGACGACATTGCCGCGGTACTCGACGATGTGGCGTTGATGACCAAAATGGCCGCCAAGAAAACCGCCGGCGTGCTCGGTGACGATCTGGCGCTCAATGCCCAGCAGGTCAGCGGCGTACGTGCCGAACGGGAAATCCCGGTCGTTTGGGCCGTGGCGAAGGGCTCGTTTCTCAACAAACTGATTCTGGTGCCGTCGGCGCTGGCGATCAGTGCATTCATTCCGTGGCTGGTCACGCCGTTGCTGATGGTCGGCGGCGCCTACCTGTGCTTCGAAGGTTTCGAAAAGCTCGCGCACAAATTCCTCCACAGCAAGGCTGAAGACCAGGTCGAGCATGCCGAGCTTGTCGAAGCGGTGGCGAATCCGGCGGTCGATCTGGTGGCGTTCGAAAAGGACAAGATCAAGGGCGCCATCCGTACCGACTTCATTCTTTCGGCCGAAATCATCGCCATCACCCTTGGCACCGTGGCCGATGCGTCGCTGACCCAGCAAGTCATCGTGCTGTCGGGCATTGCCATCGTCATGACCATCGGCGTCTACGGCCTGGTAGCCGGCATCGTCAAGCTCGATGACCTCGGTCTGTGGCTGACCCAGAAGCCCGGCCAGATGGCCAAAAGCATTGGCGGCGGGATTCTGCGTGCGGCGCCGTACATGATGAAAAGCCTGTCGGTGATCGGGACGGCGGCGATGTTCCTGGTCGGTGGCGGGATTCTCACTCACGGCGTGCCGGTGGTGCATCACTGGATTGAAAGTGTCAGCG
>NZ_JAGYFX010000019.1:0-76687 GCF_019946615.1 Pseudomonas sp. BF-R-01 | reverse complement strand
GCCAGATACACCGCGTAATCGTTCTTCGCGGGCAAGCCTCGCTCCTACAAAAAAAAACACATGTCTATACAATCCCTTCTTTGTTAGCTGCCTAAGCAAGGATTCTGCATGCAAGCCGCCAACCCCCGTCGCGGGTACATCCTGGGCCTGAGTGCCTACATCATCTGGGGACTTTTCCCGCTCTACTTCAAGGCCATTGCCAACGTGCCCGCCGTGGAGATCATCATCCATCGCGTGCTCTGGTCGGCACTGTTCGGCGCGTTGCTGCTGATGGTGTGGAAGCATCCGGGCTGGTGGCGCGAGTTGCGTGACAACCCGAAACGGCTGGCGATCCTGGCCTTGAGCGGCACGCTGATCGCGGCCAACTGGCTGACGTACGTCTGGTCGGTAAACAACGGGCGCATGCTTGAGGCCAGTCTCGGTTACTACATCAACCCGCTGGTGAACGTGTTGCTGGGGATGTTGATCCTTGGCGAACGGTTGCGGCGTATGCAGTGGATTGCCGTGGGACTGGCGGCGGTCGGCGTCGCGCAACAGGTGTGGCAAGTCGGTAGTCTGCCGTGGGTGTCGCTGGTGCTGGCGTTGACGTTCGGCTTCTACGGATTGATCCGCAAGCAGGCGCCGGTCAAGGCGCTACCGGGCCTGGTGGTGGAAACCTGGATGCTGGTGCCGATTGCCATCGCCTGGCTGCTGTTCAATCAGACGGCCGTCAGCGCCCAACCCGAATTCTGGACCACGTCCGAAGCCTGGTGGCTGGTCGCTGCCGGTCCGGTAACGCTGGTGCCGCTGGTGTGTTTCAACGCCGCTGCACGGCATTTGCCCTACACGACACTCGGATTTCTCCAGTACCTGGCGCCGACATTGGTGCTGTTGCAAGCCGTGCTGCTGTTTGGCGAGCATCTGTCGTCCAGCACACTGGTCGCCTTCATCTTTATCTGGGCAGGCCTGGCGGTTTACAGCATCGATGCGTGGATAAGTCTGCGCCGCCGCAGCTGATCAAAAATCGTACAAACCTCTGCAGGCCACGCCTCTCGTGGCCTGCATCGACCCTTCCCAAGGTTATCCACAGCGTGATCCCCGGCGTTTGTGCGCAACTTGTTGAAACTGATGGTTTTTTGATCAGATCTTGAAGAAGCCCGGCCGGCGTGGGCTGGCGGGCTGTCTCTACAGGTTATCCACAGGCAGGTGCACGTATAACTTGGATAACCCTGTCAGGGGTCGCTGCGCAATACCAACTCCACCATCAAATCGTCCGCCAGGGTTTCCAGGCGCGACTGCAACACGTCCAGCGACAAGGTCAGCGGCACCGCAAGAATCGCTTCGGCGTGGAACAACGGCTCGCTGCTCATAGGCGCCGGACGCACTTCCGTCACCAGCCGCTCCAGGTTGACCCCTTGCTCACTCAACAAACGCGTGATGTCGCGCACGATCCCCGGACGATCATTGCCGACCAGTTCCATGGCAATCGGTTTCCAGGTGCAGGATTGTTCGATGCCGCTTTCGGCGATCAGCACGCGAATGCCATGGACGGACAACGCCTGTAAGGCATCGACCAATTCGTCGTAGGCCTCGGCCGGCACGCCCACCCGAAGAATCCCGGCAAACTGCCCGGCCATGCGTGACATGCGGCTTTCCAGCCAGTTGCCGCCGTGCTCGGCAATGCACTGGGCGATGCGCTCGACCTGCCCAGGTTTGTCCGGTGCGAAAACAGTGAGTACGAGGTGGTCCATGGCGCAGCCCTCTTTTGTTGTAGAAAGAGAAGTATAGGCAAGGGATGTTGCTGCGCTGAATCGGCCGACGCCTTCGCGGGCAAGCCTCGCTCCTACAAGACCTGCGCCATCCCTGTAGGAGCGAGGCTTGCCCGCGAATGGATCACCACCGATGAACCTGCCAAAAAACAAATCGTGTACAACTTCTTATATTTAACTGGAACAATCTCATACTTTTTTGAGAACATCCCTATCCCCGACGTGACTGCAATGCGTCACGGGGTCGCAGAACGACGTAATTAGTCTAATTTTCACAACCGCAATTCATCATGTAGTATGCCGCAGCGCGCACTACATAACGTTGGATCGATGTCTGCCACAGGCGCGGTCGCAGCCCTGAAAGCCCTATCAGCAAGGCCTCAACGCCGTTGATCGGTTCCATCCCAGCCGCCCGAAATGGCATGTACTGGTGGAAGGGGTTTGTGGTTTAAATAGCCAGAGGCTTCATTGTTAATTTGAAGAGCTGAAAAGCGAAATAGCTGAGCAGAGTGAGGCAAGCAATGACTGAACACGTTCAAGTCGGTGGCCTGCAGGTCGCCAAAGTCCTGTTCGACTTCGTGAACAACGAAGCCATTCCCGGAACCGGCCTCACCGCCGATAAATTCTGGGCCGGTGCCGACAAGGTCATTCACGACCTGGCGCCGAAGAACAAAGCCCTACTCGCCAAACGCGATGATTTCCAGGCTCGTATCGACGGCTGGCACCAATCCCGTGCCGGTCAGGCGCACGACGCCGTGGCTTATAAAGCCTTCTTGCAAGACATCGGTTATCTGCTGCCAGAAGCGGCCGATTTCCAGGCAACGACGCAAAACGTCGATGACGAAATCGCCCGCATGGCCGGCCCGCAGCTCGTGGTGCCGGTGATGAATGCGCGTTTCGCGCTCAATGCTTCGAACGCCCGCTGGGGTTCGCTGTATGACGCGCTCTACGGCACCGACGCCATCAGCGAAGCTGACGGCGCGGAAAAAGGCAAAGGCTACAACAAGGTTCGCGGCGACAAGGTGATCGCCTTCGCCCGCGCCTTCCTCGACGAAGCGGCGCCATTGGCTGCCGGCTCGCACGTCGACTCCATCGGCTACAAGATCGTCGGCGGCAAACTGGTGGTCGCCCTCAAAGGCGGCAGCAACAGCGGCCTGCGCAACGACGCTCAGTTGATCGGTTTCCACGGCGATGCCGCTGCACCGACCGCGATCCTGCTGAAAAACAACGGCCTGCATTTCGAAATCCAGGTCGATGCCAGCACCCCGGTCGGCCAGACCGACGCTGCCGGCGTCAAAGACATCCTGATGGAAGCTGCACTCACCACCATCATGGACTGCGAAGACTCCGTCGCCGCTGTCGATGCCGATGACAAAGTGGTGATCTACCGCAACTGGCTCGGCCTGATGAAGGGCGACCTGTCGGAAGAAGTCTCCAAGGGTGGCAAGACCTTTACCCGCACCATGAACGCTGACCGCACCTACACCGGCGTTGATGGCAAGGAACTGAGCCTGCACGGTCGTTCGCTGTTGTTCGTGCGCAACGTCGGTCACCTGATGACCATCGACGCGATCCTCGATAAAGACGGCAACGAAGTGCCGGAAGGCATTCTCGACGGCCTGGTGACCTGCCTGGCGGCGATCCACAGCCTCAACGGCAACAGCTCGCGCAAGAACAGCCGCACCGGTTCGGTCTACATCGTGAAACCGAAGATGCACGGTCCGGAAGAAGCTGCGTTCACCAACGAGCTGTTCGGTCGCATCGAAGACGTGCTCGGCTTGCCGCGCAACACCCTGAAAGTCGGGATCATGGACGAGGAGCGCCGCACCACGGTCAACCTCAAGGCCTGCATCAAGGCCGCCAGCGAGCGCGTGGTGTTCATCAACACCGGTTTCCTCGACCGTACGGGCGATGAAATCCACACCTCCATGGAAGCCGGCCCGATGGTGCGCAAGGCCGACATGAAGGCCGAGAAGTGGATCGGTGCCTACGAGAACTGGAACGTCGATATCGGTTTGAGCACCGGCCTGCAAGGTCGCGCACAGATCGGTAAAGGCATGTGGGCGATGCCCGACCTGATGGCGGCGATGCTTGAACAGAAAATCGCTCACCCATTGGCCGGCGCCAACACTGCTTGGGTGCCATCGCCAACGGCGGCTGCGCTGCACGCGCTGCACTACCACAAGGTCGACGTGTTCGCCCGTCAGGCCGAACTGGCCAAACGTGCACGCGCCTCGGTGGATGACATCCTGACCATCCCGCTGGCGGTAAACCCGCAGTGGACCGCGGAACAGATCAAGAACGAACTGGACAACAACGCCCAGGGCATTCTCGGTTACGTGGTGCGCTGGATCGACCAGGGTGTTGGTTGCTCGAAAGTGCCGGACATCAATGACATCGGCCTGATGGAAGACCGTGCCACGCTGCGTATCTCCAGCCAGCACATCGCCAACTGGTTGCGTCATGGCATCGTCACCGAAGCGCAAGTGATGGAAAGCCTCAAGCGCATGGCGCCGGTGGTTGACCGTCAGAACGCCAATGACGCGCTGTACCGTCCGCTGGCACCGAACTTCGACAGCAACATCGCCTTCCAGGCGGCGGTCGAACTGGTGGTTGAAGGCACCAAACAGCCGAACGGCTACACCGAGCCGGTTCTGCACCGTCGTCGTCGCGAGTTCAAGGCTGCCAATGGCCTGTAACTGAGCGTTTGCGCTGGACAAAAAAAGGCCCTGATCTTCGGATCAGGGCCTTTTTTGTTTGCTTGAGATCAGTGGTGTTGCCTTCGCGGGCAAGCCTCGCTCCTACAGGTCTGCGTATGACTGTAGGAGCGAGGCTTGCCCGCGAAGGCGATCAAATGGGCAACAGATAGCCTGGATCAGGGCTCCAACCCCAACTCATGCTTGACCAGCTTTAGCAGTTTCGCGCTATCAATCGGCTTGAGCAAAAAATCCACCACGCTCAAATGCATGGCGGCAATCGCGTCCTTCACGTCGGCATCGCCGGAAACGATGATGAACGGCATGGCGCCCCGAACGGACTCACGGACCTTGCGGATCAACTCCAGGCCATCAATTTGCCCCATCCGCAGATCAGTAATCACCAGGCCTATCGATGGTTTCTCCGCCAGCATCTTTAGCGCGGTTTCACCGCTGGCTGCGGTCATGCAACGAATACCATCCAGACCTAGAATCTCCGACAACAGCTCGCGCGCATCTTTATCGTCATCGACGATCAGCACCCGTTGCGGCGGCAAGTCGGGTTCCAGCATGACGGCACTCAGCGCCTCGCGCTCGGCGTCACTCAAAATATCGTGGTCGGACATGGTTTTCTCTAAGTTTCCAATATCATTCCCTAGCACAGTGGTGAGACATCGCTAAGCGGGCCGTCAATGTGCACTTCGTCGGATTTATTTCCTATAGGGAGAAGGATAGGTTCTTCCCAAGATTGTGTAAGGCATTTCCGAAATTTCATCGCCGCAGGGCCCGACCTAGACTTACGTCCAATGGGCACCCTGCGCGCAGGGGCCGACCATGACTGAGTCACCCGACAACAACAATTCATAAAAGACTGCGGTAATGGTTATGAGTAAAGCGGACGCCTTCACACAGGCAGGGAAAACCGCGGTATTGCAGAACATCCAGGGCACTTTGCAATTCCTTCAGCGCTTCCCGCCCTTCAATCAAATGGAACACGCTCACCTGGCGTACCTGGTTGAACAATGTCAGCTACGTTTTTATGCCCCCGGCGAGAGCATCATCAAGCCCGCCGATGGCCCGGTTGAGCATTTCTACGTCGTCAAACAGGGCCGGGTCGTGGGTGAACGTCCCCACACGGCCAAGGGCGGCACGGAAACCACCTTCGAAATCACCACCGGCGAATGTTTCCCCCTCGCCGCGCTGCTGGGTGAGCGTGCGACACGCACCGAACACCTGGCCGCCGAAGACACCTTTTGCCTACAGCTGAACAAGCTGGCGTTCATAAAACTGTTCGCACTTTCCAACGCGTTTCGCGACTTTGCCCTACGCGGCGTGAGCAGTTTGCTGGACCAGGTCAACCAGCAAGTCCAGCAAAAAGCCGTGGAAACCCTCGGCACCCAATACTCGCTGAATACCCGTCTGGGCGAACTGGCCATGCGTCACCCGGTGACGTGCAGCCCGACCACGCCGCTGCGGGAAGCGGTCACCCTGATGCACGAGCAGCAGGTCGGCAGCATTGTGGTGGTCGATGAGCACAAGGCGCCGTTGGGTATTTTCACCCTGCGCGACCTGCGCCACGTGGTGGCCGAAGGCATCAACGACTTCAACGAATCCATCGAACGGCACATGACCCAGGCGCCGTTTTTCCTGACGCCGGACCACAGCGCCTTCGATGCCGCGATTGCCATGACCGAGCGGCACATCGCCCACGTCTGCCTGGTCAAGGACCAGCGTCTGTGCGGCGTTGTCTCGGAGCGCGACTTGTTTTCCCTGCAACGGGTCGACCTCGTGCATCTGGCGCGAACCATCCGCAGCGCCCAGCGCGTGGAAAACCTGGTGGCGCTGCGCGGCGAGATCGGTCAATTGGTCGAGCGCATGCTGGCCCACGGTGCGTCCTCAACCCAGATCACCCACATCATCACCCTGCTCAACGATCACACCGTGTGCCGGGTGATCGAACTGACCCTCGCCGAGAAAGGCGACCCGGGCGTGCCGTTCAGTTGGTTGTGTTTCGGCAGCGAAGGCCGCCGCGAGCAGACGCTGCATACCGACCAGGACAACGGCATTCTGTTCGAAGCGCGGGACGCCGCGCACGCTGCCGAGATTCGCGGCAAGTTGCTGCCCATCGCTCAGCAGATCAACCAGAGCCTGGCGCTCTGCGGTTTCACCCTGTGCAAAGGCAACATCATGGCCGGCAACCCCGAGCTGTGTTTGTCCCGGGCCGAATGGGCGCGGCGTTTTGCGGCATTTATTCGTGAGGCGACGCCGGAAAACCTGCTGGGTTCGAGCATCTATTTCGACCTGCGCGTGGTCTGGGGCGACGAGCAAAGCTGCGAGCAGTTGCGTCGGGGGATTCTCGATCAGGTTGCCGACAACCGATTGTTCCAGCGAATGATGGCCGAGAACGCCCTGCGCAACCGTCCACCCGTAGGGCGTTTCCGCGAGTTTGTGCTGGCGCGCAAAAATGGCGAGAAAGCCACGCTGGACCTGAAAGTCCAGGGCCTGACCCCGTTTGTCGACGGCGCCCGACTGTTGGCCTTGGCCCATGGCATCGAGGCGAACAATACGCTGGAGCGCTTTCGCCAGTTGGTCGACAAAGAAGTCATCGATCGACTGGACGGTGCGGCGTACGAAGAGGCGTATCACTTCATCCAGCAAACCCGCATGCAGCAACATCAGCTACAGACCCGGGAGAATTTGCCCTACTCCAACCGGGTCGATCCCGACAGCCTCAATCATCTGGACCGACGCATCCTGCGTGAATCCCTGCGCCAGGCCCAACGCCTGCAAAGCAGCCTGACCCTGCGGTATCAGCTATGAGCCTGTTTTCATGGCTGCGCCCGGCAGGGCCGATGCTGTCCGGGGAATTGCAGCAACGTCTGCTACGTTTGCCGGCGCGGGCCGAGCTCAGAGAATGCAGCCTGCGCGAGCAGCGCTGGGTGGTGCTGGATCTGGAAACCACGGGGTTGAACCTGAACAAGGATCGGGTGTTGTCCATCGGGGCGGTGGTGATTGAGGACGGGGCGATCGACTTCAGCCAGCAGTTCGAACGCACCCTGCAATGCGCGGACATGAAAGTGGCGCCGAGCGTGTTGATTCACGGCTTGGGCCCGAGCGCGATTGCCGCCGGCAGCGATCCGGCGCAGGCGTTGGTCGAGTTCATGGAGTTTGTCGGCGACAGCCCGGTGCTGGCGTTTCATGCGCCGTTTGATCAGCACATGCTCGGCCGCGCACTGAAAGATCATCTGGGCTACAAATTGCAGCATCCGTTTCTGGATGTGGCGGATATCGCCCCCCTGCTCTGCCCTCAGGCGCACATTCGCGAGGCGGGGCTGGATGAGTGGATCGACTGGTTCAAGCTCGAGGTGTTCGAACGCCACAACGCCAGTGCCGATGCGCTGGCGACTGCCGAGCTGGCGCTGATCCTGTTCAGCCGCGCGCGGCAGCAGCAGATTCATAGCCCGTTGAATCTGCAACAGCGGTTGAGTCAGTGGAAACGGCGACAACGGACTCCTTCATTCTGAATTCGCGGCGTCTGTTCTGGCGCCTTCGCGGGCGAGCCTCGCTCCTACAGGGTTTACGTTGTTCGTGAGCAACGCACCATCCTGTAGGAGCGAGGCTTGCCCGCGAAGAACGATGACACGGTCCAACTGCCCCCCACCAAAACCACCTGACCAGTGGCCAATTGCTTACCTCCCCCGCCTCTGCCACAATCGCGAACAATTCTCGTTAGTTAACACTTCCCAATCGGTGATGCTGCGTGTCGTCAGTCCAAAGCCCCCACAGTGAGCTCGTCGGTGCGTTATATCGCGACCACCGCAGTTGGCTATTGGCCTGGCTTCGACGCAATGTCGCCTGCCCGCAACGGGCCGAAGACCTGAGTCAGGACACCTTCGTGCGTTTGCTGGGCCGTGATCAACTGAACGAACCTCGCGAACCGCGGGCGTTTCTGGTGGCGATTGCCAAGGGCCTGCTTTTCGACTATTTCCGCCGCGCTGCGCTGGAACAGGCCTACCTCACCGAACTGATGCTGATCCCCGAAGGCGAACAACCGTCGGTGGAAGAACAGCAGATGATCCTCGAAGACCTGAAAAACATCGACCGCCTGCTCGGCAAGCTGTCGAGCAAGGCGCGGGCGGCGTTTCTCTACAACCGTCTGGACGGCCTCGGCCACGCGGAAATCGCCCAGCGCCTGGGCGTGTCGGTGCCTCGGGTGCGTCAGTACCTGGCGCAGGGCATTCGTCAGTGCTACATCGCGCTGTACGGTGAGCCGGTGTGAACCCGGTCAGTTCCAAGCCGGTCTCGGCGCAGGTGCTGGACGCGGCGATTGCCTGGCAATTGTCGCTGGATTCCGGCACTCCGGTGGAGCGCGAAGAGTTTGCCAAATGGCACGCCGCCCACGAAGAGCACGCCCGCGCCTGGCGCCAGTTGGGCATGCTCGACCAGCGTTTCAGCGTGGCCAGCGGCCCGGCCCGCACCGCGTTGCTGCAATCGCGCGAAAGCATTCGCCGACGGGTGCGCAAACTCGGCAGCGGCGTGGCCAGCATCGTTGCGGTGCTTGGCCTGGCGCTGTTTGCCGGTGATCGTTATCTGCCGGTCGACTATTGGCTGGCGGATCAGCGCACCGCCACCGGCGAGCAACGCACCCTGCGCCTGAGCGACGGCACGCTGATCAACCTCAACACTCACAGCGCCGTGGATGTGCGTTTTGATGAGAAGCAGCGCCGGGTGATTCTTCAGGAAGGGGAAATCCTCGTCGAAACCGGCCATGGCGACGCCCGGCCGTTTATCGTCGAAACCCGCGAAGGCAGCATGCGCGCACTGGGCACGCGGTTCCTGGTCAAGCGCGAGGAAGAAGGCACGCGCCTGAGCGTGTTGCAGTCCGCCGTGGCCGCCCACCCCGAGTCGAGCACTGAAGAACAGATCCTGCACGAAGGCCAGCAAGTGCTGATGCGCAACAATGGCCTGGGGCCGATCATCGCGCTCAACCTCGGCGCCGATGCCTGGACCCGCGGCATGCTGGTGGTGGACAACGCACGGCTGGAAGACCTGGTTCACGAACTCAGTCGTTATCGGCGTGGGCATCTGGGCGTAGCGCCCGAGATCGCCGACCTGCGCATCACCGGCAGTTTCCCGTTGCACGACACCGACCTGGCGCTGAGCGCACTGTTGCCGACGCTGCCGGTGCAGATCGAACAGCACACACCGTGGTGGGTGACGGTGGCGAAGGCTGATGCCAAGCCCTGAGAAAGTTGTCGTCTGAGCGGACGCCTTCGCGGGCAAGCCTCGCTCCTACAGGGATTGAGTCTTTCGTGAGTAACGCACAATCCCTGTAGGAGCGAGGCTTGCCCGCGAAGAGGCCATCAGCCTCACCAAAATTGCTGAATCGAAATTATTTTCATCCAGCCCTATCACTTTTTGATTCTCGTCCGGCACCTAGGCAATTGAGAAGTATTCCCTTTCAGGAGCCGTTGCATGTCCCGTTCGCTAAACACCTTGTTGCGCCCCAGTTTGCTGGCGGTCGCCATTGCCCTTTGCGCCCCTCTGGCCAGTAGCCAACTGATCGCCGCCGAACAAGCGTCCAGCGTTCGTGCCTACAACCTGCCGGCCGCGCCATTGGCCACAACGTTGAACCAGATCGCCAGCCAGTCGGGCCTGGCGCTGTCGCTGAATCCGTCGCTGGCGGCGGGCAAGACGTCGGCACCGGTCAATGGCCAGTTCGACGCGGTTGGCGCCTTGCAGGCAGCTTTGCGTGGCACCGGTCTGCAACTGGAACAGAGCAGCACTGGCACCTACAGCCTGGTGGCCATGCCTGAGGGCGTGGTGGCCCTGCCGGAAACCAGCGTGATCGGCGTAGAAAACACTGAAAACGCCTGGGGCCCGGTAGACGGTTACGTCGCCACTCGCACCGCTGCCGGCACCAAGACCGATACGCCGATTGTCGAAGCACCACGCTCGATGTCGGTGATCACCCGCGCCCAGATGGAAGATCGCGGCGTACAGAATCTCGATGACGCCGTGCGTTACATGCCAGGCGTGATCGCCAGCAGCTATGGCAGCGACTCCCGCGCCGACTGGCTGCGCGTACGCGGCTTCGAGCCAACCCAGTTCCTCGACGGCCTGCCGTTGCCAAAAGGTTCCTACGCCAACCCAAAGGCTGAAACCTGGAACCTGGAACGCATCACGCTCCTGCGCGGCCCGGCCTCTTCGGTATACGGCCAGACGCCACCGGGCGGCATGCTCGACATGGTCAGCCGCCGTCCCGATGCCATTGCCAGCCACGAAGTGCGGGCCGAAGTCGGCAGCAACAATCGCAAGCAAATCAGCTTCGACAGCACCGGAAAAATCGATGACGAGGGTCAGTTCCTGTACCGCGTCGACGGCGTGGTGCGCGACAGCGGCATGCCGGTCGATCACATTGATGACAAGCGCTACAACCTCGCGCCGAGCCTGACCTGGAACATCGATGACGATACACACCTGACCTTCCTCTCGCAGTTCACCCGCGACGATACCGGGGTCAGCGGTCAGTTCCTGCCTCTGCAAGGCACCAAGCTGGCCTCTCCGGCCGGGGCGAAAATTTCGCACCATAAAAACCTTGGCGATCCGGACTCCGATCACTACGACCGCACCTATTACGCACTGGGTTACGCCTTCGACCATCGCCTGAACGATGTCTGGCAGTTCAAGCAAAACCTGCGTTACACCAAAAGCGATCTGTCGTTCCAGCAAGCCTATGCGTCGTTCGGTGACGTCGTGGCGGCGGACGGCACCCTGCGCCGTCTGGTCGATCAGGTTGATGAGGACATCAGCCAGTTCGCCGTGGACAACAACTTCCAGGCCGACTTCCAGACCGGTGCGCTGAGCCATGTCGTGCTGTTGGGCCTGGACCACCAGCGGACCAACACCAATTACAAATGGCTGGAAGGCAACGCGCCCGACAGCAACGTGATCAAGCCAATCCGTGGTGCGGACTTCACCAACGTCGCGTACAACACCTTTTACGACTACAACCAGAAAACCAACCAGACCGGCCTCTACGCCCAGGACCAGATCTCCCTGGACAAATGGCGCCTGACCCTCGGCGGCCGCGAAGACTGGATTCACAGCTCGACGCAGTTCAATAACCAGGGCGATGCCACCAACACCCAGCGCGACAAGGCTTTCAGCGGCAACGCAGGCCTGAGTTACGTGTTCGACTCCGGGATCACGCCGTACATCTCCTACACCGAGTCGTTCCAGCCTTCGATGGGCGCCGATGCCAGTTCGACCAAGTCGTTCAAACCCACCGAAGGCAAGCAGACCGAAGTCGGCGTGAAGTACCAGCCACCGGGCAGCCGCACCTTGCTGACCGCCGCCGCGTTCGACCTTCGCCAGCAGAACGTGTCGGTGTCGCAGAACAACGTCACCAGCCAGATCGGTGAATTGAAAGTGCGCGGTATCGAGCTGGAAGCCGTCTCCGATGTCACCGACAACCTGAAACTGGTGGGTTCCTACACCTACACCGATACCGAGATCCTCAAGGGCGACGACAAGGGCAACCGGATGAAACTGGTCCCGCGCAATCAGGCCTCCCTGTGGTCCGATTACACGTGGCACACCGGTGTGCTCGACGGTTTTGGCGTGGGCGCGGGCGTGCGTTATGTCGGCGATACCTACGGCAACACGGCCAACACCAACAATGGTCACGTGGGTTCGTACACTGTGTACGACGCCGCCGTGCATTACGACCTGAGCCGCATCAACCCGGTACTGGCAGGCGTTTCGGTTGACGTCACCGCGAAGAACCTGTTCAACAAGGACTACCTGTCGACCTGCGATGGCACCTGGTGCTACTACGGCGACGAGCGCAACGTCGTGGCGGCAGTCAACTACAAGTGGTAAACCGCTGAGCGGATTACAGCCACACAAGGGTCACGGTACAGCCGTGGCCCTTTTGCATTTGGATGGGTCATGAAAAGCAAAACCATTCGCCGCTGGTCCTTTGTCCACACCTGGACCAGCCTGATCTGCACGGTCTTCCTGCTGATGCTGGCACTGACCGGCCTGCCGTTGATCTTCCACCACGAAATCGACCACTTGCTGGGCGATGCCGCCGAGTTGCAGCAGCTGCCGGCCGACACTCCGCAGCTGAATCTGCAGCAACTGGTGCAGGCCGCGCAAAAACATCGGCCCGGCGAAGTCATGCAGTATTTCGGCTTCGACGAAGACGAACCGAACGCCGCCATCGCGATCATGGCGGCCACTGCCGGCACCGAACCGAATTCGTCGCACACGTTCATGCTCGACGCCCGCACCGGTGAAGCGCTGGAGATGCCATCGGCCAACGGCGGCTTCATGATGGTCATGCTGCGCCTGCACGTGGACATGTTCGCCGGCCTGCCGGGCAAGCTGCTGCTGGCGTTCATGGGGATTCTGTTTGTAGTGGCTATCGTGTCCGGGACGGTGCTGTACCTGCCGTTCATGCGCCGGTTGAAATTCGCCACCGTACGCCAGGACAAATCCACGCGCCTGCGCTGGCTCGACCTGCATAACCTGATCGGCGTCGTCACCCTGACCTGGGCGCTGGTGGTCGGCGTCACCGGCGTCATCAGTGCCTGCGCCGACCTGCTGATCGCCGCGTGGCGCAATGACAGCCTGAGCGCGATGGTTGCACCGTATCGCGATGCGCCGGCGCTGACGCAACTCGCGCCTGCGACCCGCTTGCTCGACATCGCCAAAGAAGTCGCGCCCGGTATGCAGCCAGACTTCATCGCCTTCCCCGGCACGCGGTTTTCCAGTGAGCACCATTACGCGGTGTTCATGAAGGGCAGCACGCACCTGACCTCGCATCTGCTGACGCCGGTGCTGATCGACGCCAGCACCCTGCAAGTCACCGCCGTGGCCGAACGGCCGTGGTACATGGACGCCATGGGCATGTCGCAGCCGTTGCACTTCGGTGACTACGGCGGCATGCCGATGAAAATCCTCTGGGCGACCCTCGATGTGCTGACCATCATCGTGCTCGGCAGCGGGGTTTACCTGTGGGTGGTGCGGCGCAAAGCGGCAAGGCCTGTACTGGAACAAGCGGAGGCCAACGCATGAAGCCGCGGCAGTCGAACTTCTGGAAGGTCTTCTCTACGCCCACCGTCATCGCGCTGCTCAGCGCTGCCGGGTTGTTTGCGGCCTTGCTGGGCGATGGCGTTTGGGATGCGTTGAGCTGGCTGGGCCTGGGCATCCCGGCCGTCCTCGCCTTGCGCGGCCTCCTACAAGTTGTGTGATCCACGCGCTATGCTCCCGACACTGCAAACCGACCGAGATGCTGCCATGTCCGCCCCGAGCATGACCCTCTACCACAACCCGTTGTCGCCCTTCGTTCGCAAAGTCATGGTGCTGCTGCACGAGACCGGTCAGCAAGACCGCGTCGCCCTGCAAAACTGTGTGCTGACCCCGGTTGCCCCGGACCTGCCCCTGATCGATGACAACCCGCTGAGCAAAATCCCGGCCCTGCGCCTGGCCGACGGCAACGTCATCCATGACAGCCGGGTGATTCTCGACTACCTCGACCACCAACACGTCGGCAACCCGCTGATTCCCCGCGAAGGCTCGGCCCGCTGGCGTCGCCTGACCCTGGCCTCCCTGGCCGACGGGATCATGGACGCTGCGGTGCTGGTGCGTTACGAAGTCGCCCTGCGCGCCCCGGAAAAACACTGGGACGAATGGCTCGATGGCCAACGCGACAAGATCCGCCGCGCCTTGGCGTTGCTGGAAAAAGACGCGATTGCCGAGCTGACCAGCCATTTCGATGTAGCGGCGATCAGTGTGGCGTGTGCGTTGGGTTACGTGGATTTGCGCCATCCGGATCTGGGATGGCGCGAGATGAATCCGAAGCTGGCGGACTGGTATTTTGAGGTGAGCCAGCGGCCTTCGATGGTGGCGACGATGCCGAAGGGCTAGATTTTCGCTGACTGTTCCGGCCTCTTCGCGAGCAAGCCCGCTCCCACATTTTGATCTGTGGTGTGTATAAATTCTGTGCACACTGGAGATCCACTGTGGGAGCGAGCCTGCTCGCGATGGCACCACACCGGATCTACCGGAAACAACCCAAAAATCAGCGTCACCAACACCTCCCCCTCCCGCTGATCCTCACGCAACCCCAACGAACGGCTCATTCCACCACCCCGATATCGAACTCCAGCGGCTTGGCTGTCTTCTGCCCGATCCCGTACCAATCCAGCTTGCGGGTCAGCACCATAAACACGCCCAGCAACCCGAACAGCAGCAACGACCCCATCAACAGCGCGTAATCCTCGGCGCTCAACAAGCCATAGAGCAGGCCATACAACGCCGCCAATCCTGCCGAAAAACTCAAGCCGTGGTGCACGCTGCGCAGCACGTGGCAGACATAGAAACCGATCAACAACACGCAGCCGCTGGCCGACAACAGATACGCCAGGGCAAAACCGATGTGCTCGGACAACGACAGCAACAGCAGATAAAAGAACGCCAGTGCCACGCCCACCAACGCGTATTGCACCGGGTGCACCGCCAGGCTCTTCAGGACTTCGAAGAGGAAGAAACCGGCGAAGGTCAGGACGATGAACAGCAGTGCGTATTTGATCGCCCGGTCGCTTTTCAGGTACTGGTCCACCGGGTCGATGAAGCTCACGCCGAAGCTGCGGCCGCTGAACGCGTCACAGTCGCCGCCGGACACGCAACTGCTCAGCGCTTCTTGCAGGTTGGTGGAGAAAAACGAGGTCTGCCAATTCGCGGTAAAGCCCTGATCGGAGACTTCGCGTTGGGTCGGCAGGTAGTTACCGATGAAGCTCGGATGCGGCCAGTTGGCGGCCAGCGAGACTTTGCTGGTCTTGCCCACCGGGAGAACCTGCAACTGGCCGGTGCCTTGCAAACGCAGGTCGAAACCGAAGGCCAGTTCCGTGGCCTGACGTGGGTCAAGCGCCGGCAGCGTCACGTGCACACCTTCGCCCAACCAGCCCACCTGACTGCCGGGGATGAAGTCCAGGCGCTGGTCATTGAGTTCCAGTTTCAATGCATTCTCGATGCCGCGAATGTCGCTGATCCCGACGGCGAGAAATGGCTGATCGAACTGGTAGTCGGCGAAATCTTCCTTGATGCCCAGTTGCGCCGGCACCGAGAAGTGTCCGCTGATGCGGTTGTCGGCGTGGAACAGCCGCGCCTCGTAGATGCCCCGGGAACGCAGCTCGGTCTGGACCTGCCCGTCGAGTTCGAAACGCTCCGGCAGGAAGTACAAACGGCCGCGCTCTTCGCCGATGTCCTGGTAACGCTCGTTGGTTTTTTCGTTGAGCTTCCAGGTGCGCACCACTTTGCGATAAGGCACCACCATCAACGGCCCGCTCAGGCGCTGGCTGTAGCTGGAACTGCGCGCAATGTCTTCGAGCACACCGTCGCGCAGTTCCTGGCGCTCCTGGATCACGCCGTTGATCATCAGCAACGGGATCAGCAACAACAGAATCAGCAGGGCAATGGCCCCGAGTTTTATGGTCAGATTTCGGTTCATGGGACTCTCCCTGTTTGGATGGGGAGAGTCTGGGATGGGTATGTGGGGGTTTTGTGGGGGGAGTATGGAGATTATGTGGAGACTGGGCCGTCCCCATCGCCGGCAAGCCGGTCTCGTTCCCACAGGTTCAACGCAAGCCCATGTGGGAGCGAGACCGGCTTGCCGGCGATTGGCCGCGACTCGGTTTTATGCCAGCCGCAACGTCACTTCAACACCACCCTCGACATTGCCAATGCTCAATGTCCCGCCATGCAGCTTCACCACTTCCTCTACAAAATTGAGCCCCAACCCTGTGCTCTTGCGCCCACTGTCCGGACGCGGCAACGAATAGAAGCGCTCACTCAATCGCGGCAACGCGTATTCGGGAATCGCTTCGGCCTGATTGAACAGTTTGAACTCAATCTGTTCGCCAATCCGCTTGGCGCTGAATCGCAGCACGCCATTCACCGGCGTGAAATCCAGCGCATTTTCCAGCAGATTACCCAGCGCCTGACGCAACAGAAAGGGTTCACCGGTCAACGCCAGATCCCCTGGGATCGCCTGCTCCACGCGTAACCGTTTGCCTTCGATGCGCCCGGCCTGAGCACTCAGCAGCTCATCGACCAAACCCGCCAACGGCACGGCCACCCGCTCTTCCAAGCCTTGGCGCTGCTCAACCTGCGCCAGGTTCAGCAACCGTTCGATCAACTGCTGCATCCGCACGCTTTCGCTGTCAATGTTGCTGACGAAACGCTGCCGTTGCGCCAACGGCATCTCCCCTTGCAGCAATTCCGCCGCACCACGAATCGCCGCCAGCGGGCTTTTCAATTCATGGGTCAATGTGTGCACGTAACGCTCAACGTAGGCCTTGCCTTCGAGCTGCGTGCGCATCTGTTCCACAGCAGTCGCCAGTTGCTCCAGCTCGCCACCGCGATAGTGCGGAACCTCGACTCGCCGGCCTTCACTCACGGCTTTCGCATAAGCGGTCAAGCGCCGCAGCGCTGCGCTCAGCCACCACGACAGCAACGCGCCAAACAGCAAGCCGAGGCCGATCAACCCGGCGCCATACGCGAGCAATCGGCGCTCGGTGCGATCGACGTAAGGCTGCAACGAGCTATTGGGTTTGGCCACGGTGACCACGCCGATGATCTGTCCGTTGTCGCGGATCGGCGCGCCAACGTGCATCACCGAAGAGCTGGCATCGTTCGGATCACTGCGACTGGAGCGGGCGCCGTATTCACCGCGCAAAGTCAGCAGAACATCGTTCCAGCGCGAGTAATTCTGACCCACCGCCACACCGCTGGAATCCAGCACCACGATGCCCTTGGCGTCGGTGACGTAGATGCGGTGGTTGACCTGATTTTTCGGCAACCCCCAGATGCTCGCCTTCGGTTGCCGCTCGCCATAGGCCTTGAGCAATTCGGGCCAGCGGTTCTGATTGAGCGTGCCGGCCTTGAAATCATCGCGCAGGATTTCGGCCATCAGGTTGGCGGTATCGACCAGGGTTTCTTCGGTGGACTGACGCACACCGGGGCGGATTTCCTCCATCACGGTGTTGAGCACGAAGTAACCGGTCAGGCCGATGAACAGCACATAGACCAGGAATATCCGGATCCCCAAGGGCATCAGCTGTGCCCCGGACTGTAGCTGTAACCGAGGCCGCGATGGGTCTGGATCGGTTCGGCATCAGCCTTCACCAGACGCAATTTGGCGCGCACGCTCTTGATGTGGCTGTCGATGCTGCGCTCATACCCGGCGTCGGCGGCGACGCCCAGCGCATCGAGCAACTGCTCGCGGCTGAACACGCGTTCGGGTTGTTCCAACAGGCATTGCAGCAGACGGAATTCGTGGCGGGTGAGGCTCAGCAACTGGCCGCGATAGCAGATCTGTACCCGCTCGCTGTCGATGCGAAACAGCGCAGAGCCAGCGTCGGGCACTGCACGCGGCGCCATGCGCTTGAGAATGGCCCGCACGCGCGCGGCCACTTCCCGTGGGCTGAACGGCTTGACCACATAATCGTCGGCACCGATTTCCAGGCCCACGACACGGTCGATTTCCGCATCACGCGCGCTGAGGAAAATCACCGGCACTTCACTGAAACGGCGCAGTTGCTTGCAGGTTTCGAAGCCGCTGATATCCGGCAGGCCGATGTCGAGAATGATCAGGTCGGCCGGCGTCTGCCGCTGATGGTCCAGCGCGGCGGCGCCAAGGCTCAGCCACGTCGTGGTGAACCCTTCGCCCTGCAAGGCGAAAATCAGGGTGTCGGCAATCGCCGCTTCGTCTTCGACAATCAGGATATGAGGCATGGCGTCCGAGCCCGGCAGTTGAGTGGGCGAACGGTGCCCCATGCCTCACGTCACGTCAATGAGACCACTTGAAATCAGCAGTCGGGCTTGTCCGCCGTAAAACGTCGCGCCGGGTTCACGGCCGCGCCGAATTCACGCAGGGCTTTGGCGCCGATCAGCAGCGGGTAATTGAAGCTGCTGCGGTCGGTGAGGTTGACCTCGACCGTGCGCTTGACGTTGCCCAGGCACAGTTCCAGATCGACCACCGGGCGCTTGGTGGGCGCCGCTACATCTTCATCCTCGTCCTCTTCGGAGCGGGTCTTGATCTTGCTGATCCGCGCGACCTTGTGTTCGTAGACCTTGTTGCTCGCGTCTTTGGTGGCGAGGCGGAAGCGCACCCATTCATCGCCGTCGCGGGTGAAGGTTTCGATGTCCTTGGCCGACAGCGAAGCGGTCAGGGCGCCGGTGTCCATTTTGGCCTTGAGCACTTCACCGCCGATTTCCGGCAGCGCAATGTATTCGTAGCGCCCGTACAGGGTCGGCTCGGCGGCCAGGACCGGCAGGGCCACGAGGGAAAGCAATGCGAGGAGGGATTTCACGTAAGGGGCATCCTGGGAAAGTGGGCAGCGGAATTTTAGACCGTCGGTGAGCAATTCGTTCGTTCTTAAGATCGCTTCGCGGGCAAGCCTCGCTCCTACAAGGCCTGCGCCATTCCTGTAGGAGCGAGGCTTGCCCGCGAAGAGGCCGTAACAATCGCCACAGTTCCAGCATACCCACGCAACCGTGAAACATTCGTTCCCCCCGATTTGGCCTGTCGCCCGAAGCTGCTTATCATGGCGCGCCCAAACGCTTTCAAGAGTTACTTATGCGCCGCCTGCTCACCGGCTGTTTCGTTACCCTGCTGCTGTTGCTCAACACCCTGGTCCTGTTCGGACCGCTGATGGTGTTTGCCCTGCTCAAACTGGTCCTGCCCGGCCGCTTGCGTGATTACGCATCAGCTGCAGTGATGTGGATCGCCGAGACCTGGGCCGAGATCGACAAGCTGATCTTCCGTCTGTGCATCCCCACGCAATGGGACGTGCGAGGCGGCGATGACCTGCGGGTCGACACGTCGTACCTGGTGATCAGCAACCACCAAACCTGGGTGGACATTCCGGCACTGATCCAGACCCTCAACCGGCGCACGCCGTTCTTCAAGTTCTTCCTCAAGAAAGAACTGATTTGGGTGCCATTCCTGGGCCTGGCGTGGTGGGCGCTGGATTACCCGTTCATGAAGCGTTACACCAAGGCGTTTCTGGAGAAGAACCCGACGCTTGCCGGCAAGGACCTGGAGATCACCAAAGCGGCGTGCGAACTGTACAAGCGCCAGCCGGTGACGGTGGTCAATTACCTGGAAGGCACCCGGTTCACGGCGGCGAAAAGCACTCAGCAGCAGTCACCGTTCACCCATTTGCTCAAGCCCAAGGCTGGCGGCGTGGCGTTTGTGCTGGCGGCAATGGGTGAACAGCTGGACGCCATTCTCGATGTGACGGTGGTGTATCCGCAGCAGAAGATTCCGGGGTTTTGGGATTTGATCAGCGGCAACGTGCCGAGGGTCATCATCGACATCAAGACCCGCGAACTCGACCCAGCGCTGTGGCAGGGCGATTACGAGAACGATCCGGTGTTTCGCGAAACGGTCCAGAACTGGGTCAACCAGCTCTGGATCGAGAAGGACCGGCGCATCGACGCCTTGCGCGTCGAGCGCCGCTGAATCAGGTGCCGGCGCCCCAGATCCCGCCCAGGTTCTGCAGCAGCGAACCGGCGACGCCCTGCTGACCGAGGTATTGCAGAATCAGCGGGGCAAACTGACCGATCATGCCGCTTTCCATGCCCAATGCGCTGAACGCATTGTTCAGGTCATTGGTGTCCTTGACGTTGCCCAAGACATTGTCCAGCCCGGCCACCTTGCCGGACGAACCGAGCAAACCGGCGATGGCCCCCAGTTCACCGCCGCCGGACAGCATGTCGATGCCCGGTACGCTTTGGGCCAGTTCCGAATAGTCGGTTGAACTCAATTGATTCTTCGCCAGGCCGAGCATCGCTCCGGTACCGCCAAGCAATTGTTGTGGCGTCAGGTTCAACTCGCTGAGCGCACCCAGCAGATCGGCTGTTTCAGCAGTCGGCGCTGCCGCTGTGGTGGCGTTATCGTCTTTCATGCCGGAAATGGCACTGGCTGCATCGCTCAAGCTGAACTGCGCGAAGACCGGACTGGCCGCCAGAGTCATGAGCGATGCCAGTACAAAACCACGTGAAAACTTCATCCAGACATCCTCTTGCGCCATGAAAACCGCCCGGCAATGGGCGGAAAAACCTGCCGATTTGACTCGGCTTCTGCCGGCATGTTCCTCAGCGCTACGCCCATTTTGAGCCCGTTCGTCACTGGACAGATGGATGACTCAAACAAAAACGGCGACCCGAGGGTCGCCGTTTTGTATTGCGTGAAGCCTTATGCCGCGCTGAACAGTTTGTGTGGATCGATCACAAACTTCTTCGGTACGCCTGCATCGAACTCACCGTAGCCCTGAGGTGCTTGATCCAGGCTGATCACCTGAACGCCCACCACTTCGGCGATGTTGATGCGGTCCCACATGATCGCCTGCATCAGCTGGCGGTTGTACTTCATCACCGGGGTCTGGCCGGTGTGGAAGCTGTGGGATTTGGCCCAGCCCAAACCGAAGCGAATGCTCAGGCTGCCCATTTTCGCGGCCGCGTCCACGGCACCCGGGTCTTCAGTCACGTACAGGCCTGGGATACCGATTTTGCCGGCTACCCGAACCACGCCCATCAACGAGTTGAGCACGGTGGCCGGAGCCTCGTGCTTCACGCCGTCATGGCCGTGACCACGCGCTTCGAAGCCCACGGCGTCGATGGCGCAATCCACTTCTGGCTCGCCCAGCAATGCGGCGATTTGTTCGTGCAGTGGGGTGTCCAGGGACAGGTCGGCGATTTCAAAGCCCTGCGCCTTGGCGTGCGCCAGGCGAACGGTGTTGACGTCACCGACGATGACCACTGCCGCACCCAGCAGGCGAGCGGAAGCGGCAGCCGCCAGACCAACCGGACCGGCACCGGCGATGTACACCGTGCTGCCTGGGCCAACGCCGGCAGTCACTGCGCCGTGGTAGCCGGTCGGCAGGATGTCGGAGAGGCAGGTCAGGTCGCGGATTTTTTCCATCGCGCGATCGCGGTCGGGCAGTTTCAGCAGGTTGAAGTCAGCGTACGGCACCATCGCGTACTCAGCCTGGCCGCCGGTCCAGTCGCCCATGTCGACGTAACCGTAAGCACCGCCCGGACGTGCCGGGTTAACGCTGAGGCAGACGCCGGTGTGCATTTCCTTGCAGGAACGGCAGCGCCCGCAAGCCACGTTGAACGGAACGGACACCAGGTCGCCGATCTGCAGGTTCTCGACGTCGCTGCCCTTCTCGATCACTTCACCGGTGATTTCGTGACCCAGTACCAGACCGGTTTGAGCAGTGGTACGACCGCGCACCATGTGCTGGTCGGAACCACAGATGTTGGTGGAAACCACGCGCAGGATAACGGCGTGGTTGATCTTCCTGCCACGCGGGTCCTGCATTTTCGGATAGTCGATTTTCTGTACTTCGACCTTGCCAGCGCCGAGATACACCACACCACGATTGCCAGACATGCTTTCACCTCGCTGTTGTTTTTATGTAATAGCCGCGTCGCCCAGGATCGGCGGCGCGTTGATTGCTCGGGTTATTGCCTGTGTGTCTTGTGTTGTTTGTTATGGCCCCTTCGCGGGCAAGTCGGGATGCCGCACCACTCGCTCCTACAAGGGCAACTCGCTCACCTGTAGGAGCGAGGCTTGCCCGCGAAGGCGATCTAAAGAACGACGGTGCGATTGGCGTTCAAAAACACCCGTCTTTCGATGTGATACCCAACCGCCCGCGCCAACGTCAGCCCCTCGATATCCCGCCCCTTGGCGATCAAATCTTCCGGGTAATGACTGTGGTCCACCACCTCCACGCCCTGGGCGATGATCGGGCCTTCGTCCAGGTCGTTGTTGATGTAATGCGCCGTGGCGCCGACCAGTTTCACGCCCTTGTTGTAGGCCTGGTGATACGGCTTGGCGCCTTTGAAACCGGGCAGCAGGGAGTGGTGAATATTGATCGCCTTGCCATCGAGTTTGCGGCACAGCTCCGGCGACAACACCTGCATGTAGCGCGCAAGGATCACCAGCTCGGCACCGGATTCTTCGATCACCTGCAACACCTGGCGCTCTTGCGACGGTTTGTCGTTCGGGTCGAGCGGGAAGTGGTAGTACGGAATCTGGTGCCAGTCGGCCAACGGCTTGAGGTCCGGGTGGTTGGAAACCACAGCGGCGACGTCCATCGACAACTGGCCGATGCGTTGGCGGTAGAGCAAATCATTGAGGCAGTGATCGGCCTTGGAGACCATGATCACCACTTTCGGGCGGTGATGCGGCGGGGTCAGCTCGAAGATCATGCCGAACGCCTGGCCACGCTCTTCCAGCCCTGCGCGGAAGGCTTGTTCGTCGAAACCGTCAGGCTGACGGAATTCCACGCGAATGAAGAAACGACCCGAGAGCCGGTCATCGAACGAATGGTGCTCGGTGACGTAGCAGCCCTGCTCGAACAGAAAGCGGGTCACCGCGTCCACGGTGCCGAGGACGCTTGGGCAGTCGGCGGTCAGAATCCATGTGTCTGGGGCGCGGCTCATAGTGCGGTGACTCCTGTTGTTATGGGCAACCGCTGCGCGGTTGATCGCCGGCAAGCCGGCTCCTACATTTGGAATGCATCTCCCTGTAGGAGCGAGGCTTGCCCGCGAAGGCAATCTCAGGCCTGAACGCTAAGCCCGTACTCGGCCGCCGCATCCTGCAACCACAACCACCAGTAATCCGAGAAGCTGCGACGGATCAGCAGTTCCCAGGTGTCTTCGGCGGTGTGGCGGATCACCAGTTGCGATTTGGCAAACACGGTGCCGACAGCCTTGCCGACCGGGAAGCTGTTGGGGTGTACGTCGTAGCTGGTGGACTTCATCAGCACCTGGCGCACGTTCGGACCGCTCAGTTCGAGGATCTGCTGGCCACCGCTGACGTTGACGATCTGGATGTGCAGGTCGCCCAGCGCTTCACGGAGCTTTTTCTCGGCGGCAAATTCTTCGCCGGTCGGCACGATCAGCAAATACTCATCCGGCCCCATCCATTGCAGGCTGGTTTCGCCCTTGACGATGACGGTCAGCGCGCTCGGCAATTCGATGCCCAGGGCCTTGTGCACGCCAGCGGCGAACGCGGCATCGTGGCCATCGCCACGGATGGTCAGGTGGCCGAGGAGTTTTTTCTCACGCACGATCACGCCGGCGTTTTTGCGACCCTTGCCGACCAGGCTGGCGAGGTCGGCATGATGCAGCGACGACTCGGCCTTGGCCCCGGTGGTTGGGCGTTGTTGGTAAACATTGGCTGCGGTCATAAAGCACCTGTTCCTGAAGTTCTTGCATCTCACCTGTGGGAGCGAGGCTTGCCCGCGAAGGCATCGACTCGGTTTTACTGAGGCACCGCGTCATCGTTCTTCGCGGGCAAGCCTCGCTCCTACAGGGGCTGTGGTGTCAGATGTTCTGGCGATCGCCTTTCGGATCGAAGAACACCGAAGAAACGATTTCCGCCTCGATCACGCTGCCATCGGCCAGCGGAGCGAATACGCGCTCGCCGATCCGCTTCAAGCCGCCCTTGACCACGCCCATGGCAAACGAATAGCCGAGGGAGTTGTGCAGGTAGCTGGAGGTGACGTGACCGACCATCGTCATCGGGATCGTCTGCTTGGTGTTGAACACCAGTTGCGCACCTTCCGGCAGCCATTTGGTCGGATCGATCGGCTTCAGGCCCACCAGTTGTTTACGTTGATCACGCACGCAGTCTTCGCGATTCATGCCACGCCAGCCGATCCACGAGAACGGTTTGGTGCGACCGACACACCAGCCCATGTTCAGGTCGTCCGGGGTCATCGAGCTGTCAGTGTCCTGACCGACGATGATGAAGCCCTTCTCCGCACGCAGGATGTGCATGGTTTCGGTGCCGTACGGCGTCAGGTTGTACTGCTTGCCGGCCTCGGCGATTTTTTCGAGCACGCCCATGGCGTAGTCGGCTTGCACGTTGACTTCGTACGACAGCTCACCGGTAAACGAGATCCGGAACACCCGCGCCGGCACACCGCCGACCAGGCCTTCTTTCCAGGTCATGAACGGGAAGGCTTCGTTGCTCAGGTCGATGTCGGTGACTTCGCTGAGCAGCTTGCGGCTGTTCGGCCCGGACAAGGTCATGGTTGCCCAGTGATCCGTCACGGAAGTGAAGTACACCTTCAGCTCTGGCCATTCGGTCTGTGAGTAGATTTCCAGCCATTGCAGCACGCGTGCAGCGCCGCCGGTGGTGGTGGTCATCACGAAATGGTTGTCGGCGAGGCAAGCGGTGACGCCGTCGTCGAAGACCATGCCGTCTTCTTTGCACATCAGGCCATAACGCGCCTTGCCCACGTCGAGCTTGGTCCAGGCGTTGGTGTAGACGCGGTTGAGGAACTCACGCGCATCCGGGCCTTGAATGTCGATCTTGCCGAGGGTCGACGCATCCAGCAGGCCGACGCTGTCGCGCACGGCTTTGCATTCGCGTTTCACGGCGGCGTGAATGTCTTCACCGTTTTTCGGGAAGTACCAAGGACGTTTCCACTGACCGACGTCTTCGAATTCGGCGCCATTCTTCACGTGCCAGTGATGCAGCGCAGTGAAGCGTACAGGTTCGAAGATGTGCCCACAGTGACGGCCGGCCACGGCGCCGAAAGTCACCGGCGTGTAGTTCGGACGGAACATGGTGGTGCCCATCTGCGGGATGGTCACGTTCAGCGAACGGGCGGCGATGGCCAGGCCGTTGACGTTGCCGAGCTTGCCCTGGTCAGTGCCGAAGCCCAGTGCGGTGTAGCGTTTGACGTGCTCGACCGACTCGAAGCCCTCGCGGGTCGCCAGTTCAATGGCGGCGGCGGTGACGTCGTTTTGCAGGTCGACGAATTGCTTCGGCGCACGTGCGGTGTTCTTTTCGTGCGGCACCTGGAACAGCGCCAACGTAGGCTCTTCCAGGCGGCTCAGGGCTTTCGGCAAGGAGCCTTCGACCACACTGAAACCGGCTTCGCTGGCTGCGCGAGCGCCGCCTTCAAAACCGTCGGCCAGCGAATCGCCGAGGCCGTAGACGCCGTTGATGCCACCGACGCACACGCGTTTCTGCGGTGCTTCGCCCGGTACGAAACCGAGGATGTCTTCACGCCAGATTGGCTTGCCACCCAAGTGCGAAGCCAGGTGAACCACCGGGCTGTAACCGCCGGAACTGGCAACCAGGTCGCATTCGAGCCACTCGCCAGGGCTGGTCACGGCGTGGGCTTTGACGTCGATCGCGGCAACGCGAGCGGCGGTCACGTGCTTGCTGCCACGGGCCTCGATCACGGCGCTGCCGGTCAGGATGCGAATGCCTTTGGCACGGGCTTCTTCAACCAGTGCACCACGCGGATTGCTGCGGGCGTCGGCGATGGCCACCACTTGCAGACTGGCGTCGAGCCAATCCAGTGCAACGCGGTAGGCGTGATCGTTGTTGGTCGACAGCACCAGTTTTTTACCCGGTGCCACGCCGTAGCGACGGACGTAAGTCGACACAGCGCCGGCGAGCATGTTGCCCGGCACGTCGTTGTTGCCGTAGACCAGTGGACGCTCGTGAGCGCCGGTCGCCAGCACCACACGCTTGGCGCGAACCCGGTGGATGCGCTGACGCACCTGGCCAATCGGGGCGCGGTCGCCGAGGTGATCGGTCAGGCGCTCGTGAATGGTCAGGAAGTTATGGTCGTGGTAGCCGTTGACCGTGGCGCGCGGCAACAGCAGCACGTCCGGGGTGTTCTTCAGTTCGTCGAGGACGCTGGCGACCCATTCCACGGCAGGTTTGCCGTCGAGGCTTTCGCGGGAGTCGAGCAGGCTGCCGCCGAACTCTTCCTGCTCATCGGCCAGAATGACGCGAGCACCGCTGCGAGCGGCTGCCAAAGCAGCGGCCAGGCCAGCCGGGCCACCGCCGACGATCAGCACGTCGCAGTGCTGGTTCATGTAGTCGTAGGTGTCCGGATCGTTCTCGGTCGGCGAGCGGCCAAGACCGGCAGCCTTACGAATGTACTTCTCGTAAGTCATCCAGAACGATTGCGGGTACATGAAGGTTTTGTAGTAGAAGCCCGGTGGCATCAGCTTGCCGCCGACCTTGCCGAGAATCCCCATCATGTCGTTGTTCACGCTCGGCCAGCCGTTGGTGCTGGTGGCGACCAGGCCCTGATACAGCGCTTGTTGCGTGGCGCGTACGTTCGGGATTTGCGTGGCTTCGGTCGCGCCGATCTGCAGCACGGCGTTCGGCTCTTCGGCACCGGCGGCGAAGATGCCGCGCGGACGGGAATACTTGAAGCTGCGACCGATGATGTCGACGCCGTTGGCCAGCAGTGCAGCGGCCAGGGAATCGCCTTCAAAGCCTTTGTAGGTCTGGCCGTTGAAGGTGAAGCTCAGCACTTTGTTGCGGTCGATCCGTCCGCCGTTGGACAGGCGATTGATCTGGCTCATACCTTCTCTCCCAGAGCCGTCGTAGCCGCTTTCGAGCTATCGGTCTTGTCGGTGAATTGTGGCTTGGTGCCGATCTTGTAAGTCTCGAGAATCTCGTAGGTCACGGTGTCGCGGGTGACGTTGAAGTACTGACGGCAACCGGCAACGTGATCCCACAGCTCGTGGTGCAGGCCGCGAGGGTTATCGCGGAAGAACATGTAGTCGCCCCACTCCTCGTCGGTGCAGGTGTTCGGATCCAGTGGACGCGGGATGTGCGCCTGGCCGGATGCGTGGAATTCCTCTTCAGAGCGCAGCTCGCCGCAGTGAGGACAGAAGATATGCAACATGGGGATTTCTCCTGTTAGTGGGCAACCGCAGCAGCGCCGTGTTCATCGATCAACGCACCGTTGTGGAAACGGTCGATGGAGAAAGGTGCGGCCAATGGGTGCATTTCACCCTTGGCCAGGCTCGCGGCAAACACGTTGCCCGAGCCAGGTGTTGCCTTGAAGCCACCGGTGCCCCAACCGCAGTTGAAGAACATGTTCGGGACCGGGGTTTTCGAGATGATCGGGCAGGCATCCGGCGTGGTGTCGACGATGCCGCCCCACTGCCGGTTCATGCGTACGCGGGACAACACCGGGAACATCTCGACGATGGCCTGGATGGTGTGCTCGATCACCGGGTACGAACCACGCTGGCCGTAGCCGTTGTAGCCGTCGATACCGGCGCCGATCACCAGGTCGCCCTTGTCGGACTGGCTGATGTAACCGTGTACGGCGTTGGACATGATCACGCTGTCGATAATCGGCTTGATCGGCTCGGACACCAGCGCTTGCAGCGGGTGGGATTCGATCGGCAGACGGAAACCGGCGAGTTTGGCCATGTGCCCGGAGTTACCGGCGGTGACCACGCCGACGCGCTTGGCGCCGATGAAGCCCTTGTTGGTTTCAACGCCGATGCACACACCGTTTTCCTTGCGGAAACCGATCACTTCGGTCTGCTGGATCAGGTCCACGCCGAGTGCGTCAGCGGCACGGGCAAAGCCCCATGCCACGGCATCGTGACGGGCGACGCCGCCGCGGCGCTGGACGGTAGCGCCCATCACCGGGTAGCGAGTGTTCTTCGAGCAGTCGAGGTACGGAATCTCGTCCGCTACTTGCTTGGCATCGAGCAGTTCGCCGTCCACGCCGTTGAGGCGGTTGGCGCTGACCCGACGCTCGGAATCACGAATGTCCTGCAGGGTGTGGCACAGGTTGTAGACGCCGCGCTGGGAGAACATCACGTTGTAGTTCAGGTCCTGGGACAGGCCTTCCCACAGTTTCATCGCGTGTTCGTACAGGTGCGCCGACTCGTCCCACAGGTAGTTGGAGCGAACGATGGTGGTGTTGCGCGCGGTGTTACCGCCGCCCAGCCAGCCTTTTTCGACCACGGCCACGTTGGTGATGCCGTGTTCCTTGGCCAGGTAGTAAGCCGTGGCGAGACCATGCCCGCCACCGCCGACGATGACCACGTCATAGACCTTTTTAGGGGTCGGCGTGCGCCACATTTTCTGCCAGTTTTCATGATGGCTGAGGGAGTGTTTGAAGAGGCCGAAGCCCGAGTAGCGTTGCATAGTCATTTACTCCAAAACCGCGCTCAGCGATAAACCGGGAAGTCCGCGCACAGGGCCGACACTTGCTGCGCGACGTTCGCTTCGACATCGGCGTCGCCGAGGTTGTCGAGGATGTCGCAGATCCAGCCGGCCAGCGTGACGCACTGGGTCACCTTGAAGCCGCGCGTGGTCACCGCAGGGGTGCCGATGCGCAGGCCGGAAGTGACGAACGGCGACTGTGGATCGTTCGGGACAGCGTTCTTGTTCACAGTGATGTGGGCGCGACCGAGTGCTGCATCCGCCTCTTTGCCGGTGAGACCCTGACGAATCAGGCTGACCAGGAACAGGTGGTTATCGGTGCCGCCGGACACTACATCGTAGCCGCGTTTGATAAATACGCCGGCCATGGCCTGGGCGTTATCGATCACTTGTTGCTGGTAAGCCTTGAAACCTGGCTCCAGCGCTTCCTTGAAGCACACCGCTTTACCGGCGATGACGTGCATCAGCGGGCCGCCCTGGGCACCCGGGAACACGGCAGCGTTGAGCTTCTTCTCGATTTCTTCGTTGGCCTTGGCCAGGATCAGGCCGCCACGCGGACCGCGCAGGGTCTTGTGGGTGGTGGTGGTCACCACGTCGGCGTACGGCAGCGGGTTCGGGTACAGGCCGGCAGCGACCAGACCGGCAACGTGGGCCATGTCGACGAACAGCAGCGCACCGACCTTGTCCGCGATCTGACGGAAGCGTGGGAAGTCGAGGGTCTTGGAGTAAGCCGAGAAGCCGGCAACGATCATTTTCGGCTTGCACTCGACGGCCAGGCGCTCGACTTCGTCGTAGTCGATCAGACCGGTCTTGGTGTCGATGCCGTACTGCACGGCGTTGTACAGCTTGCCCGAAGACGAAACCTTGGCGCCGTGGGTCAGGTGACCGCCGTGGGCCAGGCTCATGCCCAGAATGGTGTCGCCGGCTTGCAGCAGGGCCAGGTAAACGGCGCTGTTGGCCGAAGAACCGGAGTGCGGCTGCACGTTGGCGTAATCGGCGCCGAACAGTTGCTTGGCGCGTTCGATGGCCAGCGCTTCAACCTTGTCGACGTGCTCGCAGCCACCGTAGTAGCGCTTGCCCGGATAGCCTTCGGCGTATTTGTTGGTCAGGCCGCTGCCCTGCGCTTCCATGACGCGTTTGCTGGTGTAGTTCTCGGACGCGATCAGCTCGATGTGATCTTCCTGGCGTTGCTCCTCGGCATTCATCGCCGCCAGCAGTGCATCGTCGTAACCTTTGATCTGGTCTTGCTTGCTGAACATCGCGTCTCTCCCAGCGGCATCTGTGCGCCATTCGTCTCGGTAAGGCACGGCGTTTCGGCAGTGCCCTTTGATAGCGATGGTATGACCGGCGCAGACAGGTCAAATGCCTACGGACGCCACGCAAAGGTGCGTTTACGACATAGACCGAAATGGCTGAACGAACACGATCCTTGAACCAGTAGAGATCCCTGTGGGAGTGAGCCTGCTCGCGATAGCGGCCTTACATTCAACATTGATGTCGACTGACCCGCCGCCATCGCGAGCAGGCTCGCTCCTACAGGGGTTAGGTGACGATTTGACGGACGAGTAGCAGCAGCAGGAAATGCAGCGGATAAAGGGCATACGCCCAACGCCGCATCGGTGGTGGCGTTATTTGTCGCGTATGTCGCAACAGGAACATTCCCAACAGCGGTGCGACCAAGCAAGTGGCAATGCCGAGGATCGCCGCACTGTTACCCAACCGGGCGGAGTAATACAGCACCTCCCACTGATTGGCGGCCAGACAGATCAACCCCGGCAACAGGCTGAAATACCAGGGCCGCTTGACCACCAGCAACATCGCCAGCGGCAACAACACACCAAAAACGCCGAACATCAGGTATTCCGTGAACACCGCTGCCAGCACTAAGACAGCAACCGCAAGCAGGCGCGATGGCAGCGTCTTTTGTTGCCAGCCACGCGCGACCAACAGCCCAAGCGCCAGCGTAGGCAGCACGTTCAAGGTGTCGGGATCGGGGATGAACATCCTGTAAGGGATTTCGCTGATAGCACTAAACAGAATCAACCAGCCCAGATACCGCCATTGATGTGTGACTTGTCGTGAACGCGACAGGTTCGCCGCCATTGCCAGACAAAACCACGGAAACGCCAGTCGTCCGGGCACATACAGCAGATCGAGGGAATAACCGACATATCGCAGGTGATCGAGCACCATGCTCAACAGCGCCAGCCACTTGAGCAGATCCAGTGCCCCATCCCGTTGAGTCATGTGCATAATCGCCCGTCGTCTTTGTATTTTTCTGTCAGACGCATCCTGTGTGCTCGCCGGATGATCTTCGGTAAAGTGCGCACCATCATTGACCACGAGACGCTTCACCATAAGCGTCCCGACCACGGAAAGCAGGGCCATGACCGATAAGAGCCAACAATTCGCCAGCGACAACTATTCCGGTATCTGCCCTGAAGCCTGGGCGGCGATGGAACAGGCCAACCACGGCCACCAGCGCGCCTACGGCGACGATGAATGGACCGCTCGCGCGTCCGATGATTTCCGCAAACTGTTCGAAACCGACTGCGAAGTGTTCTTCGCCTTCAACGGCACCGCCGCCAACTCCCTGGCCTTGTCGTCGCTGTGCCAGAGTTACCACAGCGTGATCTGCTCGGAAACCGCCCACGTCGAAACCGACGAATGCGGCGCGCCGGAATTCTTTTCCAACGGCTCCAAGCTGCTGGTCGCTCGCACCGAGAACGGCAAGCTGACCCCGGAATCGATCCGCGAAGTGGCCCTCAAGCGCCAGGACATTCACTACCCGAAACCGCGCGTCGTGACCCTGACCCAGGCCACCGAAGTCGGCAGCGTCTACACCCCGGAAGAAATCCGCGCCATCAGCGCCACCTGCAAAGAACTCGGCCTGAACCTGCACATGGACGGCGCGCGCTTCTCCAACGCCTGCGCATTCCTCGGCTGCACACCGGCCGACCTGACCTGGAAGGCTGGTGTTGACGTGCTGTGCTTCGGCGGCACGAAAAACGGCATGGCAGTGGGTGAAGCGATTCTGTTCTTCAACCACAAACTGGCCGAAGACTTTGACTACCGCTGCAAGCAGGCCGGGCAACTGGCCTCGAAGATGCGCTTCCTCTCGGCGCCGTGGGTCGGGATTCTGGAAAACGATGCCTGGCTCAAATATGCCCGCCACGCCAACCACTGTGCGCAACTGCTGGCGGAACTGGTCAGCGATATCCAGGGCGTGGAACTGATGTTCCCGGTGCAGGCCAACGGCGTGTTCCTGCAACTCTCGGAACCGGCCATCGCCGCACTGACCGCCAAGGGCTGGCGCTTCTACACCTTCATCGGCAACGGCGGCGCACGTTTCATGTGCTCCTGGGACACCGAGGAAGAACGCGTACGTGAATTGGCAGCGGATATTCGCGAAGTGATGTCCCGCTAACAACACAAACCCTGTAGGAGCCAGCTTGCTGGCGATCCAGACGACGCGGTGTGCCTGACACACCGTCATCGCCGGCAAGCCGGCTCCTACAAATTCCCGCCCCGCCTGCCATCCTGCGTACGACACAAACCCTGTAGGAGCCAGCTTGCTGGCGATCGCCGCGACGCGGTGCACCCGACACACCGCCATCGCCGGCAAGCCGGCTCCTACAAACTCCCGCCCCACCTCCCATTCCGCGTACGACACAAACCCTGTAGGAGCCGGCTTGCTGGCGATCCAGACGACGCGGTGCACCCGACACACCGCCATCGCCGGCAAGCCGGCTCCTACAAATTCCCGCCCTACCTCCCATCCTGCGTACGACACAAACCCTGTAGGAGCCAGCTTGCTGGCGATCCAGACGACGCGGTATGCCTGACACACCGCCATCGCCGGCAAGCCGGCTCCTACAAATTCCCGCCCTGCCTGCCATTCTGCGTACGACGAAAAACCTGTAGGAGCCGGCTTGCTGGCGATCCAGACGACGCGGTGTGCCTGACACACCGCCATCGCCAGCAAGATGCACCACGCATGTTGGTCTACATTGAAGCGCTCAGATAACAATAATCAGGAGCGCACGCATGTCCCTTCAAGGCAAAACCCTGCTCATCACCGGCGCCAGCCGCGGGATTGGTCGTGAGATCGCGCTGCGGGCCGCGCGCGATGGGGCCAACATCGTGATTGCAGCCAAAAGTGCCGAGCCGCACGCTAAATTACCGGGCACGATTTTCAGCGTCGCAAAGGAAGTCGAAGCCGCCGGCGGCAAGGCGCTCGCCCTGCAGGTGGATGTGCGTGATGAAGTCGCGGTGCGTGAGGCTCTGGCCCAGGCCAACGAGCATTTCGGCGGCATCGATGCGCTGGTCAACAACGCCGGCGCGATCAAGCTGACCGGGGTTCAGCACATCGAGCTCAAGCGCTTTGACCTGATGCACCAGATCAACACCCGCGCCGTATTGCTGTGCAGCCAGGCAGCCCTGCCTTACCTGAAGAAAAGCAGCGGTCATATCCTCAACTTGTCACCACCACTGAACCTGGCAACCAAGTGGTTCGCCCAATACAGCCCGTACACCGTGACCAAATACGGCATGAGCATGCTCACGTTGGGCATGAGCGAGGAATTCAAGAATTACGGGATCAGTGTCAACTCGCTGTGGCCGCAGACGATGATCGCCACCGCCGCCATCGAATTTCAGCTAGGTTCGCGTGAATCCTTCAAACATGCGCGCACGCCGGAAATCATGGCGGATGCTGCTCACGCCATCCTGGACAGCAGCGGTCGCAGCATCACCGGTCGGCTGCTGATTGATGAGGAAATTCTGCGGGAGCACGGCGCAACCGAATTCGATCATTACCGCTTTGAGCCCGGCACCAACGACAAGCTGATGCCAGACCTATTCGTCGACTGAGATATCCACAACCTTGTAGGAGCTGTCGAGTGAAACGAGGCGGCGATCTTTTGACTTCAAAAATCAAGGTCAAAAGATCGCCGCCTCGTTTCACTCGACAGCTCCTACAGGTTTATCGTGCGACCATTAGTACTCGATGCGAACGTCGCCCTTCGGCACGCTGCAGCACGACAGGATGAACCCTTCGGCTTCGTCCTCCTCGGTGATCCCGCCGTTGTGGTCCATCTCCACTTCGCCGCCAAGCTTGAGCACCTTGCAGGTGCCGCAAATGCCCATGCCGCAAGCTTTCGGAATCATCAGGCCGACCTTGGCGGCCGCCGCATGCACGGTCTCGCCCGGTGCCACGCGGATGCTCTTGCCCGAGGCGGTGAATTCCACCTCATGCAAATCAGCCGCATCGATTTCCGGCGCGTCAGCGGCCTGCTCGGCATTCTCCACGGCATCGGCGATCGCCTCTGGCGGCGTGGCGCCGAACGATTCCTCGTGGTAGTGCTTCATATTGAAGCCGGCGTTTTCCAGCAGGCGCTTGACCGCGTTCATGTAAGGCGTCGGGCCGCAGCAGAACACTTCGCGCTCAAGGAAGTCCGGGACCATCAGTTCCAGCATCTTGTGGTTCAGATAACCGCGATAACCGGCCCATGGCTCACCAAAACCATGTTTTTCACAGATCAGGTGCAGGCTGAAATTTTCGATCCGCGCTGCCATGTGTTCCAGCTCGCGGTGATAAATGATGTCTTTCGGCGAGCGGGCGCTGTGGATAAACGCCATGTCGACATTGCCGTTGGTATCGAAGAACCAGCGGGCCATGGACATGCACGGCGTGATGCCCACGCCGCCACTGAGGTACAGCACTTTCGGGTTCGGGAAGTCGATCGCGTTAAACAGCCCGACCGGGCCGTGCACCGCCAGTTCGTAGCCCTCATGCAGGGTGTCGTGCAGCCAGTTCGAAACCTTGCCGCCCGGCACGCGCTTGATCGTTACCGAAAAGCTGTACGGCACCGAGGGCGAGCTGGAAATGGTGTACGAACGCATGATCTGCTGGCCATCGATTTCCAGCTCCAGGGTGACGAATTGCCCCGGCTTGAAGAAGAACATGATCGGCTGGTCGGCCATAAAGCAGAAGGTGCGCACATCCCAGGTTTCCTGGATGACTTTGACGCAACGGACGATGTGTCGGCCATTGGCCCAGGTCTGGGTGGTTACCGGATTCAGGAAGCTGTTGGACATGCTGTTCTCCACCGCCGATGGTCGGCCTTATGTTGACGATTCTGCGTATAGCGCAGACCACCCATTTACCTATCTGCGACATTCACATACTTATCGCGACCAGCCCCCAACTGCCGGGGGTTACGCGTCGGGAACAGATTGGGCCATGTCGCCCATGGATAAGGTTCCGGGCAACGCCGGCCCCACACTCGCCCCATACCAAGACATAACCTTTACACCTTGCGTAGCAACCCTGATCAGCCACTTTCGCGGCCACGCAGATGGCCTTGAGGATATACACGATGGACGTCACCGCAAAAATCAGCCTGGGCGATCCGCTGGAACCCGCACGCAAGGCCACCGCGCAGATGCTGCAAGAACGCGAGCGCACCTTCTCGCTGCCGCAGCCGTTTTACTCTGACGAGCGGCTGTTTGATATCGACATGCAGGAGATCTTCCAGAAAGAGTGGTTGATCGCCGGCATGACCTGCGAAATCCCGACCAAGGGCAACTACCTGACCCTGCAAGTCGGCAAGAACCCGATCATCGTGATTCGCGGCGCCGAAGGCGTGGTACACGCCTTCCACAACGTCTGCCGTCACCGCGGTTCGCGGCTGTGCACCAGTGAAAAAGGCAAAGTCGCCAAGCTGGTCTGCCACTACCACCAGTGGACCTACGAGCTGGACGGCCGCCTGCTGTTCGCCGGCACCGAGATGGGCGCCGACTTCGACATGAAGCAATACGGCCTGAAACCGGTGAACGTGAAGACCGCCGGCGGCTATATCTTCATCAGCCTGTCGGAGAATCCGCCGGCCATCGATGACTTCCTGTCGACGCTGAACCATTACATGGAACCGTACGACATGGAAAACACCAAGGTGGCGGTGCAAACCACCTTGATGGAAAAGGCCAACTGGAAACTGGTGCTGGAAAACAACCGCGAGTGCTACCACTGCAACGCGTCGCACCCGGAACTGCTGAAAACCCTGCTGGAATGGGACGACGTTACCGACCCGCGCGCCGACCAGGCGTTCAAGGACCATGTCGCCGCTTCCGCCGCTGCCTGGGAAGCCGAGAAGATTCCTTACGCCCACGCCAGCTTCGGCCTGCGTAACCGCATCGTGCGCATGCCGCTGCTCAAGGGCACCGTGTCGATGACCATGGACGGCAAACAGGGTTGCGCCAAACTCATGGGCCGCATCAAGAACCCGGACCTGGGCTCGATGCGCATCCTGCACCTGCCGCACTCGTGGAACCACTGCATGGGCGACCACATCATCGTCTTCACGGTGTGGCCGATCAGCGCGCAGGAAACCATGGTCACCACCAAGTGGATCGTGCACAAGGATGCCGTCGAAGGCGTCGACTACGACGTGGAGCGCATGCGCCAGGTCTGGGATGCCACCAACGACCAGGACCGTCGCCTGGCTGAAGAAAACCAGCGCGGCATCAACTCCTCGGCTTACCAGCCAGGGCCTTACTCCAAGACCTATGAGTTTGGTGTGGTGAACTTTGTGGACTGGTACAGCGAGCGTCTGCTGAACAACCTCGGCGCCGAGCCTGCGCCTTACCTCAAAGGGGTTCCGGTTCAGGGTTAAAGATCAAAAGCATCGCCGGCAAGCCGGTCTCGCTCCCACAGGGGATTTGTGATCGACACAGATCCAATGTGGGAGCGAGACCGGCTTGCTCGCGATAGCGTCCGACTGATCACCGCATCACTATCTGCAATACCCCTCCCCTCCATAGAACTGTACGAAATATGATCTATTGCGTTCAGCGCTATGCCGTTCGTGGCTTCCAGCCTTCCGCAAACAAGTTATCCACACCTCCACCCACAGCTAATGGGGACAAGTGTGCGACGCCCCCTAACTTTCTCCACAGAAACCGAAGAAAATCCGTGACTTATCCAGAAGCAGGGTTTTGAACAGCGATTGGTTGTTTTTCAACCTAACACCTGAAAGCCACGCAGCACGTGGCCTGTAGCGGATGGCGAACACCTTATCCACAGAAGCGCCAACAGACTTTGGGGGCAACTTCGCCGCCTCTGTGGAAAACCGCCGAAAGCCGCGATAAATCAGGGTTTACGCGAGGTTCGCCCCTCCAAACTGGCAAATTGATCATTTTTTAATCATTCAGCTAACAGGCCCGGTTTATAGGGCCTGTAGCGGACAGCGAACATCTTATCCACAGAAGCGCCAACAGAGTTTGGGGGCAAGTATTGGCGAACGAACAGACTTATCCTCTGGAAAAAGCCCGAAAAAACCGCAACTTAGGCTGGTTGTTTTTTGTACGAAGGCTTGCAGGGCTTGATTTGTATGGCGTGTAGCGATGGGCGAACACGTTATCCACAGAAGCGCTAACAGGGATTGTGGGTAACCGTGATCAAACCCTGTTGAAACACGACAAGCCCGAAGCAATATCCAGATTCAACTCGTAATCATTGAATGCACGCCATCCGAGCAAAATCGACGGCACGTACTGCCCAAGCAGCATCGACGGCGGGATCGTAAAGTCCGGGTAGTACTTGTAGGCGATCAGACGGGTACGCCCGGACAAACTCAACTCGCCCCTGAAGATCTGGTGGTTCGGCTTATCGATGACATGAACAGGTGAAGCGCCGGGTGAGGCGGATGTCAGGTAATCCACATTGCCGGTGTCGATAATCGCCACGGTCGCACGCCGATCCAGCCGCGCAGCAAGGGTTAATCGTTGATTGATGTCGATACGGACGAAGGTGACCGGCGAATCACATCGTGTGGGCGCCGCAGCGTTGATCTCCAGCGTCTTTTTCGTAATGGTCAATCGTCCCAGCTTACCGATCAGGTCGAGCCCCAATAAGTTATCCCGGTCACTGACAAACACCAGGACGTTCCTGAACTCGCTAGCACCGATCTTCAGGGACTCAAGGATTCCGAGTTTGGCCGCCAGGTCTCGCTCGCCGTAGAAGGTGCTGTAGCCGTAATCAGAGTCGCTCAGCAGCTTGATGCCCATCTGCTTCGCGGTTTCGCTGTTGACCCGGGTTTGCGGGGCGCCCGTATCAAGAATGAACCGCGCCGAAACACCGTTGGCGGCTCTTACATCGAGGTACGGCAGCACCTCATTCGTCTCGTGGCCATCGTTTGGGGAAGGATGAATCGGCAGCACTTCGCGTCGCGGTGATCTTGTCAGTGAGAAATCGGCGACCTGCCGCAAGGTCGCGATCGATTCACGGCCGAACATGGAGAACAACTGTTGGAGTTCAGGGTCATTGGCGATGGCTTGAGCATGGCGCCGCTTGACTGCCAGGTAGTAATCGGGCAGCTGATTGGCGGCCTTGGTCTCGAACATTCTGGCGAGAACGGTGACTGAACAATTGAGGTTTTTATCAGGCGCCAACACCTGATCGCAGTGTTGCTTCATTTGCGCCAGGGAGGCGTGCCGCCCCTGCGCAGAGTCGATCCATTGATAGAAATCCGGATCGCCCTGGCGGGTTTCAGCAGCCGCAGCCATCACAACCAGCATCACGCCACAGATCAGACATGTCTCACGCCGACTGACCGTGTTCATCGGCAACCCATTCCTGAAAACGAGTTTTATGAATCAGCGCTGCTGCCGCCTCGGGCCGCTCATTAAGAAATGTAGCTCACTAGGGCCACTGCATGAGGTAAGCGTCGCCGGTCACCCGAATCATCGGGTGTGGCGTGATCTGGCAGGTGTCGACGATGCGGAAACCATGCCGCTCATAGAAACGACGGGCGCCGGTGTTGACGGCGTAGTCGATCAGGCTCAAGCCCTTGAGCCCCAACTGGCGGGCGCGTTCGTGAGCGTGGGCGAGGAACTGTTTGCCAAGGCCCTGGTTGCGCCAGCCTTCATGCAGCGCGAGGCTCGATATGTACAGCGTGTCGGGGATTTCCATGTCGGCATACGGCGCCAGCACCGGATCGGTGGTGGGCTCGGCCAGTGGATCGTGGCGCATCACATAGCTGTGCATCATGCCGATGACGTGGCCGTCGGCCTCGGCGATGAGGCAGTTCTGGTAGGAGAAATCCACGTCGTCACGGGCGTAACGCAGGGCGCCGACGTCCAACAGATCCTGGCCGGGTTCGGCGAGTTGGCTCCAGATGTAATCCGAAGCGCCCTCTGAGGAAATCTGAAACAGGCGAGCAATTTCCCGCGCGTCGCTGCGCAAGGCCGAACGAAATTTGACGGTCATTAAACTTTCCCCCTGTGGGAGCGAGACCGGCTTGCCGGCGATAGCGGTGTATCAGCTGAATAGATGTCAACTGATACACCACCATCGCGAGCAGGCTCACTCCTACATTAGTTCTGTGCAGATTCGCGGTTAGCGGACCACGCCTTCTTCGATCAGCAATTTGAGAATCGCTTCGGCACCCGCTTGCGCCGTGACGCCTTTGAGCACCTGCCCGCCGCCGCCACTGGCCTTGGCTGTCGCCGCTTTCATCCGGTCCGCGCCGCTTTTGGCTTTGATCACTTTCAAGCGTTTAGGCCGAGGCTTGGCCGGTTGCAGCGTCGATACGGCCAGCAACTCATCATCGATCACTTCGACTTCATCCGCCTGCAACACACCACGCCGGGCCGGGCCGTACGCGCTCTGACGAGGCTTCGGCGCCGCGTTATCCACAGTCGCCAGGAACGGCAGTCGCACCTTCAAACGACGGCGCTGACCACGGGGCAACGCTTGAAGGACAAGCGCCGAACTGCCATCGATGGATTCAACCTGAGCCAGCCCGACCACCAACGGCCAGCCGAGGTTTTCCGCCAGCAGGAACGGCAGCATGCCCGAGCCTTCGCCGGTTTCTGCCTGGCTGCCAGTCAGCACGACTTGTGCTCCGGCATCACGCAAATAGGCGGTCAACGCCGGCAAGGCATCCGCGCCGGATGGTTGTTCCAGCACGTGCAGTTGTTCCAGGCCCATGCCCAGATAGGCGCGCAGTGCAGGCTCCGCGACGTCGCCGGCATGCAGCACTTGCAGGTTATCCCCAGCCAGTTGCAGACCCAGTTCCACCGCCCGCGCATCCTGCTCCGCGCGACGTGGCCGGCCGGAGGTCGGGTGGGCGCCGATGGACACCAGGCTGATGATTTTCGTGCTCATAACCCTTTCCTTCCCTTAAGCCGCATCGCGCTTGGCGTCGTCGCGATAAGCCGCTATCGCATCGATCAAGGCTTGAAGAATCTCGGCACTCTCGCCGATCACCGACAGGTCGGCCCGTTTGATCATGTCGCAACCTGGGTCGAGGTTGATCGCCACCACCTTGTCGCAGGCACCGATGCCTTGCAGGTGCTGGATCGCCCCGGAAATCCCCACCGCCACGTAGACCCTCGCAGTGACCCACGTGCCGGACGCGCCGACCTGACGATCACGGGCCATGAAGCCATCGTCCACCGCCACACGGGATGCGCCTTCGGTGGCGCCGAGCGCTTCGGCAGTCCTGTGGAAAAGTCCCCAGTCCTTGACGCCGTTGCCGCCGGAGAAGATGAATTCTGCTTCGGCCATCGGAATGGCTGCCGGGTCCACGGCCACAGCGCCCAGATCCTCGATCCGCGACAAGCTGCGCGCCACGGTTGTGGATAACTCCACCGGCAAGGCTTCATGACGGGTTTCGCTGACCGGCTCGGCGCATTCGGCGGCGGCCAGAATCAAGCGTGCGACCGGACGCGCAAGGTCTTGCAACCCGGCACCGGCACGGCCGATGCATTCCTGATCCTTGACCTGCCAGACCCGTGTGGCCGGGCGTTCGCCCAGTGCAGCGGCAAAGCGCCGACCGAGTTCGCCGCCACCGCTGCGGCTGTCCGGCAGCAGCCAGTGACGCGGGCTGAACTGGTTATCCACAGCCCGCAGGCCCTGGACACGTTGCTCCGGTGCATAACCACTGAATTCGTCGCCTTCGAGCACCAGCAAGCGATCGACGCCGGCGGTGGCAAAGGCGTTTTCCTTGTGTTCGCCGAAGACCACGGCCAACACCGCGCCGTCCTTGCCGGCCAGCTGGTGGGCCAGGCCGAGCAAATCCTTGTCGTGGCTGCTCAAGCGGCCACCGACCATGTCCGGCACCACGCTGATGTAAAACGCAGGTGCTGGCACTTGATGCAGCGGCAATTGCACTTCAACAGCGGCCGAACGTTTGGTCGCCCCGCCCTGCTGCGCGCCGCTGCGGTCAATGCGCTTGATGCCATTGGGACCGATAAAACCGATGCCATGCGGGTTCTTGCGAATGATGCCGTTCGGCCCCATCCAGCTGTGTTGCGCCGGCTGCATGGCCGCGTGCAGCGGGTGCAGGCGGTTACGGGCAATCCATTCGGCGCGGGGGTCGCGGCGGATAATGTCGCTCATCAGTGGGCCTCCGCAGGTTCACGTTGGGCCGGTGTGGACGGTTTGCTTGGCGTTGCGTCTTCAAGCAGTGCGTCCGCCACCAGCTCGGCGATGTCCTTGATCAACGGCCGTGGTTCGACCACGCCTTCGAGCATCGCGGTGCATTGTGGACAACCCACGGCCACCAGTTCGGCGCCGGTTTCGCGGATGTCTTCCATGCGCATGTCGGGGATCCGTTGCTTGCCCGGAATGTCGGTGATCGGCGCGCCGCCACCGCCGCCGCAGCAGCGTGAACGGAAACCGGAGCGTTGCATCTCTTTCACTTCAATCCCGAGGGCGCGCAGCACTTCTCGCGGCGCCTCGTATTCGCCGTTATAGCGACCGAGGTAGCACGGGTCGTGATAGGTCACGCTGCTGCCTTTGTGCTGGCCGAGATTGAGCGCGCCGGCGTCGATGATTTCGGCCATGTAGGTGCTGTGGTGCTGCACCAGGTAGTTGCCGTCGAAGGCGCCGTACTCATTTTTCAGCACGTGGAAGCTGTGCGGGTCGCAGGTGACGATGCGGTTGAAGCTGTACTTGGCCAGGGTCTGGATGTTGCGCTTGGCCAACAACTGGAACGTCGCTTCGTCGCCCAGACGTCGGGCTACGTCACCGCTGTCGCGTTCTTCGAGGCCGAGTACCGCGAAGTCGACCTTGGCCGCTTTCAGCACTTTGACGAAGGCACGCAAGGTGCGCTGGTTACGCATGTCGAAGGCGCCGTCGCCGACCCAGAACAACACGTCGGTGGATTTCTTCTCGCTGAGCAGATTGAGGTTCAAATCCGCTGCCCAGTTCATCCGGCCACCCGGTGCGAAACCGCCAGGGTTGTCGGTGGCAATCAGGTTTTCCAGGACTTCGGCGCCCTTGTTCGGGGTCGCGCCTTTTTCCAGGGTCAGATGGCGACGCATGTCGACGATGGCATCGACGTGCTCGATCATCATCGGACATTCCTCGACGCAGGCACGGCAGGTGGTGCAGGACCACAGGGTTTCGGCGTCCACCAGACCGTTGACGATCGGTTGATGCGGGTTGCCCGCGTGTTCGCCGATGGCTTTGCCCGGATAGGGGCTGCCGGCGAACTTGGCATCGGTGCCGCCGGCAAGGCCGACGACCATGTCCTGGATGAGTTTTTTCGGGTTCAGCGGCTGGCCAGCGGCGAACGCCGGGCACGCGGCCTCACATTTACCGCATTGCACGCAGGCATCGAAACCGAGCAGTTGGTTCCAGGTGAAATCCTTGGGTTTTTCCACGCCCAGTGGTGCGCTTGGATCGTTCAGGTCGAGCGGTTTCAAACCGGTGGAACGACCGCCGCCAAAACGTTCTGCGCGACGGTGCCACGCCAGGTGCAGCGCACCGGCGAAGGCGTGCTTCATCGGCCCGCCCCAGGTCATGCCGAAGAACAACTCGCTGACGCCCCACAGCACGCCGATGCCGAGGATCGCTGCCACCACCCAACCGCCAAAATTCTCCGGAAGGATGCCGGCGACCGGCAGAGTCAACAGGAAGAAGCTCGCCGAGAACGCCAACAAGCTTTTCGGCAGGCGCATCCACGGCCCTTTGGACAGGCGAGCCGGCGGGTTGCGACGACGCAGGTACACAAAGATCGCACCGACGAACATCACCACTGTCATCAACAACAGCGCGTAACCGAGGATGCGGTTATGCAGGCCGAAACCGTGCACCAGAATCGCCAGCACGATGGACGCCACCGCACCACCGGCCGTGGCCACGTGGGTGTTGGCGATGTATTTGTCCCGCGCGACAACATGGTGCAAATCGACCATGTAGCGCTTGGGCATGGCGAACAGGCCACCGATCAGGTCGACCTTGGAGGCTCGGCCCCGGCGCCACATGGCCACCCGCCGCAACGCGCCGAGGACAGCAAGGCCCAGGGCAGCGAACAACAGGATTGGAAGAAGGGTGTTCAACATGGTGGAGCTCCCAAAGACCGCAGGGTCTTGCAGGCCAAACTACCTGGATGCCTTGCCCGATTCCTGTAGGAGCGAGGCTTGCCCGCGAAAGCGATGGGTCAGCCGACAACAATGTTGAATGTCAGGACGCCTTCGCGGGCAAGCCTCGCTCCTACAGGGTTATCCACAAGCTCTTAGAAATCCTTGCACAGCCGCAGCGCGTCGTAGATCGCCGCGTGCACGTTACGCTGGGCCACGCAGTCGCCGATGCGGAACAGCAGGTAGCCGTCACCGCTCTGCTCAAGGCATGGCTGCGGCTTGATCGCGAACAAGGCTTCGACGTCGATCTGGCCTTTGTTACGCGAGCCGTCCTTCAGCGCGTAGTAGATTTCTTCGTCCGGGCGCACGCCGTTTTCCACGACCACCTGGTCGACCACCCGCTCCTCTTTGGCGCCGGTGTATTCGTTTTCCAGCACCGCCACCAGCTTGTCGCCTTCGCGGTAGACCTTCTCCAGCATCATGTCCCCGGTCATGATCACTTCTTTCGGGTACATGCTGCGGTAGTAAGTCGGGAACGACGTACCGCCAATCGCGACCCCGGGCTTGATGTCGTCGGTGACGATCTCGACCTGGCTGCCCTTGTCGGCGAGGAAGTCGGCGGTCGACATCCCGGTGAACTCGCAAATAGTGTCGTAGACCAGCACGTTCTTGCCCGGCGCGACCTTGCCGTCGAGCACGTCCCAGCTGCTGACCACCAGGCCTTCAGCCGCGCCCCAGTGTTCGTTCTGCTCAAGGAACGGATGGCCGCCGACAGCCAGCACCACCACATCCGGACGCAGGTCCATGATGGTCGGTGCATCAGCCGCAGTGCCCAGGCGCAGGTCGACTTTCAACCGTGCCAGTTCCAGCTGATACCAGCGGGTGATACCGGCGATCTGGTCACGCTGCGGCGCTTTCGACGCCGTGGTGATCTGCCCGCCGATGAATTCCTTTTTCTCGAACAGGGTCACGTCGTGGCCACGCTCGGCGGCCACGCGGGCGGCTTCCATCCCGGCAGGACCGGCACCGACCACCACCACCTTGCGTTTCACGCCGGTGGTTTTTTCGATGATGTGCGGCAGGCCCATGTATTCACGGGAGGTCGCCGCGTTCTGGATGCACAACACATCCAGGCCTTGATACTGACGGTCGATGCAGTAGTTCGCGCCGACGCATTGTTTGATCTGGTCGATCTGGCCCATCTTGATCTTGGCGATCAGGTGCGGGTCAGCGATGTGTGCGCGGGTCATGCCGACCATGTCGACGTAACCGCCCTCCAGAATACGGGTCGCCTGGTTCGGGTCCTTGATGTTCTGTGCGTGCAGCACCGGAACCTTGACCACTTCCTTGATGCCGGCCGCCAGGTGCAGGAACGGCTCCGGCGGATAACTCATGTTCGGAATCACGTTGGCCAGGGTGTTGTGGGTGTCGCAACCCGAACCCACGACGCCGAGGAAATCGAGCATGCCGGTGTCGTCGTAATACTTGGCAATCTGCTTCATGTCCTCGTGGGACAGGCCGTCCGGGTGGAATTCGTCACCGCAGATACGCATGCCCACGCAGAAATCGTCACCGACCTCGGCGCGCACAGCTTTCAACACTTCCAGACCGAACTTCATGCGGCCTTCGAAGCTGCCGCCCCATTCGTCGGTACGCTTGTTGACCCGCGGGCTCCAGAACTGGTCGATCATGTGCTGGTGCACGGCCGACAGCTCGACACCGTCCAGGCCACCGGCCTTGGCACGACGGGCCGCTTGGGCGTAGTTGCCGATCACCCGCCAGATTTCTTCCGGCTCGATGGTTTTGCAGGTGGCGCGGTGCACCGGTTCACGGATGCCGGACGGCGACATCAGCGTCGGCCAGTTGAAACCGTCCCAGCGCGAGCGCCGGCCCATGTGGGTAATCTGAATCATGATCTTGGCGCCGTGCTTGTGCATGGCGTCGGCCAGATTCTGGAAGTGCGGAATAATGCGGTCGGTGGACAGGTTCACCGAACTCCACCACTCCTGCGGGCTGTCGATAGCCACCACGGAGGAACCGCCGCAAATCGCCAGGCCGATCCCGCCCTTGGCTTTCTCTTCGTAATACTTGACGTACCGATCGGTGGTCATGCCGCCGTCGGTCGCGTAGACCTCGGCATGCGCGGTGCTGAGCACGCGGTTACGGATGGTCAGTTTGCCGATCTGGATCGGCTGGAACATTGCTTCGAAAGCCATGGCGGGTTCCTCGACTTACAACGGCTTGACGGTGAACAAACCGTCGTCGTGGCCTTCTTCGGAGCCACCGTAGACTTGTTCGGCAACGGTGCGAATCTTGCTGCCGCGGGCTTGCAGAATCTGGTCCATGGCACCGGCAAACCAGCCAGTGAACATGTAGTCGACCTTGCGCCCGACCTTGCCGTACACGTAGACGAAAGCGGAGTGTTCGAGCTTGACGCTGGCGGTGCCTTTGTCGAGGTCGATGTCCTGGATCTTGAACAGGCCCCAGCCGCGTTGCGACAGGCGCTTCATGTAGTGCTCGAACACCGCGACGCCTTCCAGGCCGTGGCATTCAGCTTCTTTTTCACACCAGTGCCAGGCGGACTTGTAGCCGGCCTTGTAGAGAATTTCGGCGTAGGCGTCGGCGCCCAGCACTTCCTCGATGCCCATGTGGTTGTTGACGAAGAAATGACGCGGTACGTACAGCATCGGCAGGGCGTCGGAGGTCCAGACACCGGTTTCGCTGTCGACTTCGATAGGCAATTGCGGGGCGATCTTGGCCATGGAAACTTAACTCCAGAAAAATTTTGGTGTTGCCCCCGGCACGGATGGCCGGGGGAAAGAATTCAGAGGTGCGGCGGCTTATTCGCCCCAGACATCTTTCAAGACGTTGACCCAGTTCTCGCCCATGATCTTGCGGACCACGCGCTCGGAATGGCCGCGCTTGAGCAGGGTTTCGGTCAGGTTCGGGAACTCGCCGACGGTGCGGATGCCCAGCGGGTTGATGATCTTGCCGAAGCTGGTCAGACGGCGGGCGTAGCCCTTGTCATGGGTCAGGTATTCGAAGAAGTCCTGGCCATGGCCCTGGGTGAAGTCGGTGCCGATGCCGATGGCGTCTTCGCCGACGATGTTCATGGTGTATTCGATGGCTTCGGCGTAGTCGTCGATGGTCGAATCGATGCCCTTGGCGAGGAACGGCGCGAACATGGTCACGCCGACGAAACCGCCGTGATCGGCGATGAACTTCAGCTCTTCATCGGACTTGTTGCGCGGGTGAATTTTCAGACCCGACGGCAGGCAATGGGAGTAGCAGACCGGTTTCTTCGATTCGAGGATGACTTCTTCGGAAGTCTTGGAACCGACGTGGGACAGGTCGCACATGACCCCGACGCGGTTCATCTCGGCAACGATTTCGCGACCGAAGCCCGACAGGCCGCCATCACGCTCGTAGCAACCGGTGCCGACCAGGTTCTGGGTGTTGTAGCACATCTGCACGATACCGACGCCGAGCTGCTTGAACACCTCGACATAGCCGATCTGGTCTTCGAAGGCGTGAGCATTCTGGAAGCCGAACAGGATGCCGGTCTTGCCCTGCTCCTTGGCTTTACGGATGTCGGCGGTGGTGCGAACCGGAATCACCAGGTCGCTGTTCTCGCGGATCAGCTTCTGGCTGGCGGCGATGTTGTTGACGGTGGCCTGAAAACCCTCCCACACCGACACGGTGCAGTTGGCCGCGGTCAGACCGCCCTTGCGCATGTCTTCAAACAGCTCGCGGTTCCACTTGGCAATAATCAGCCCGTCGATAACGATGCTGTCGGCGTGCAATTCGGCTGGGCTCATCAGGCTGTCCCCTATTAGCGATTCATGCGCCGAATCGTGTGCCGGCGCTTTGGGGCCAGCATATGCCTGAGTACCGGTGCAGCCGGGTGCAAAAACGACAGGGGGTTTGCCGAAAGCGTCAATCTGCGACAAAGGGTCGTCGTTGAACGTCGCAGGCCACCTGTTCAAGGACTTGCGCATGGGCCAGAATTCGCCGCATTACGGAATTTGGGCCAAAAAAGGGGCTGAGGCGCAATGAAATCGATCTTACTGGCAATGGCACTGATAGCGACCGGCGTACAGGCGGCTGAAGAGTCCGACATCAACCCCTGCGATGCGGTCGAAAACGAAGTCCAGACCCTGGAATGCTCGGTCTACAGCCGAACCACCGCCGAAGACCTGCTCAAAGACAACTACCAGAGCCTGACCGAGCGCATGCAAACGCTCTACGGCAAAAATCCGACACAACTGGCCGACATCACCGCCAAACTCAAAACCGCCCAGCAGCAATGGCTGAAAACCCGGGATGCGGATTGCACAGTTGAAGCGTTTCCGGCGACCAGCGGCAGCAAGGCATTCACCATTGCGCAGAACGATTGCGTGGCGCGGATGAGTGATGAGCGGTCGGAGTTTTTGGAGTCGATTGGGCAGGAGTGATATTGAGCTCGGGCAACATCCCGACTTGCTTTGTTGATTTGCCGACAGAGAAATATAAGTAAAAATTCACAATCTTATAAAACACTTATATTTCACGAGCCAAACGCAATGAACTCACCTTCCGACGTTCAGTTCATCTATGACGCAGACGGAAACCCCGCGTTCGTGGTTATTCCTTACGCGCAGTACGTGGCGCAAAAAATCGCGCCAGACCTGATCCCCCACGAAGTGGTCAGTCGCATCGTCGATGGTGCAACACCGATTCGTGCCTGGCGCGAACACTTGAACCTTACACAGGATGAAGTGGCCAAACGTATGGGCATTTCTCAACCGGCTTTTGCCCAGCAGGAGACCGTCGCGAAGCCTCGCAAGGCCACTCGCGAGAGAATTGCTGCAGCTTTTGGCATCACGGCCAGTCAACTTGAGCTGTAGGCTGCACACAACCATTTGTGAAAGGGATCGAAATGAAAATCTGCGGCATCGAAATCAAAGGTAGCGAAGCGATCATCGCCGTGGCTTCCCTCGACGATCAGGTACTGAGCCACGTCGCGCTGAACACCAAGAAAATCGCCCTCGACGATGACGACGAAGCCGCCAACGTCAAAGTCTTTGCCGCTCAGGTGGCGTCGTTTGTACGCGAGAATTCAATCGACCGGATCGCGATCAAGAAGCGCAGCAAGAAAGGCGAATTCGCCGGTGGGCCGACCACGTTCAAGATCGAAGGCGTTTTTCAGTTGCTGGAGAGTTGCGAGGTGATTCTGCTGTCACCGCAGACGATCAATGCGCAGAACAAGAAGTTTGATTTTGAGCTGCCGGCGACGCTGAACAAGTATCAGCATGAGGCTTACAAAGCCGCTTGTTCGGCACTGATGAAAAAGTAACGCCACACAACCTGTAGGAGCGAGGCTTGCCCGCGAAGGCGGAGTGTCAAACGACGGTGATTTCGATTGAGGCGGCCTCTTCGCGGGCAAGCCTCGCTCCTACAGGATTCGGTTTTTTCCGTTGGTAGTTTCAGGCCTTTTGGGTTTGTCGCCGGTCTTCTCGTGGACACCGCTCAAACTTCGCCCGATAACTTCGGGTGAAGTACGACGGCGATTCAAACCCGCACGCAATGCTCACTTCCAGCACACTCATATCGGTCTGCCGCAGCAACTGCCGCGCCTTCTCCAGCCTTAACCGCAGGTAGAAATTGCTCGGCGTATCGTTCAAATGCAGCCTGAACAACCGCTCCAGCTGCCGCCGCGTCACCTTGATCGACTCCGCCAGCTCCAGCGTGGTCAGCGGCGGTTCGCTGTGTTGTTCCATCTCGCCGATCACGTGAACGAGCTTCTTGTTGCTGATGCCATAGCGCGTGGCGACTTCCATGCGCTGGTGGTCTTTGCGCGGGCGGATGCGGCCGAGTACGAATTGTTCGCTGACCTGGATCGCCAATTCCGGGCCGTGGGCCTGGGCGATGAGGTCGAGCATCAGGTCGATGGAGGCGGTGCCGCCGGCGGAGGTGATGCGCCGGCGGTCGATCTCGAACAGCTCCTGAGTGACGCTGAGCTGTGGATAAGATTCCTTGAACGCGTCGATGGCTTCCCAGTGCAGGGTTAGCCGATGGCCGTCGAGCAGGCCGGCCTCGGCGAGGACGAAGCTGCCGGTGTCGATGGCGCCGAGGGTCACGCCTTCGTTGTCCAGTCGGCGCAGCCAGTGCTCCAGCGCCGGGGTCGCAAATTTCAGCGGTTCAAAACCGGCAACCACCAATAAGGTCGCGCCTTTCTTCAGCGGTTCCAGCGCAGCATCAGCGTTGACCGACATGCCGTTACTGGCCAGCACTGCCCCGCCATCCGCACTCAGCACGTGCCAGCGATACAGCTCGCCGCGAAAGCGATTGGCGACCCGCAACGGCTCGATCGCCGAGATGAAACCGATGGCCGAGAAACCCGGCATCAACATGAAGTAGAAATCCTGGGACATGGAGCGCACTCGATTCGCGGGTAGCGTGTGCTGTTGATACGCCACTTGCGAGCGGCATTCAAGAGCACAGGTCGCTGCAGTGCAAGAGCTGGTCGCCGCAGTGCGTTTTCATGGGCGCCTAGCTGCGTAACTTGGCATCACCGGCGCACAAAGACGACCGGACCCACAATAACGAACTGCCGAGGAAACCTGAGATGAAACGACTGATCAGCAGCTGTGTTCTTGCACTCAGCGGTACCGCTTTCCTGAGCGCCAGCGTCATGGCCGCCGAACCTGCATCGTGCCAGAACGTACGCATGGGCGTCGTGAACTGGACCGACGTGATCGCCACCAGCGCCATGACCCAGGTCTTGCTCGATGGCCTCGGCTACAACACCAAACAAACCAGCGCCTCCCAGCAAATCATTTTCGCCGGGATCCGCGACCAGCGCCTGGACCTGTTCCTGGGCTACTGGAACCCGCTGATGACTCAAACCATCACGCCGTTCGTCGATGGCAAGCAGGTCAAAGTGCTTGAGGCGCCCAGCCTGAAAGACGCCCGCGCCACCCTCGCGGTTCCGACTTACCTCGCCGACAAGGGCCTGAAAACCTTCGCCGACATCGCCAAATTCGAGAAAGAGCTGGGCGGCAAGATCTACGGCATCGAGCCAGGCTCGGGCGCCAACACGCAGATCAAAGAGATGATCGCCAAGAACCAGTTCGGTCTCGGCAAATTCCAGCTGGTCGAGTCCAGCGAAGCCGGAATGCTGTCGGCGGTGACACGGGCGACCAAACGCAACGAAGCCATCGTGTTCTTCGGCTGGGCGCCGCACCCGATGAACGTCAACGTGAAGATGACTTACCTCACCGGCAGCGACGACGCCCTGGGCCCGAACGAAGGCATGGCGACTGTCTGGACCGTCACTTCGCCGACCTACGCCGAGCAATGCCCGAACATCGGCCGCTTGCTGAGCAACCTGACCTACACCGCCGAAGACGAGAGCCGGATGATGCAGCCGCTGCTGGATCACAAGGACGCCTTCGAATCGGCCAAGCAATGGCTGAAAGATCACCCGCAAGACAAGCAGCGCTGGCTGGAAGGTGTAACCACCTTCGATGGCAAACCAGCGGCTGAAAACCTGCAACTGACCAGCAAGTAGTTCTTCAGCAAACAGACCCAAACCGAACCACCGATTCGCAGCCCGACCGGGCTGCGAACGGGACCACCACGCCTGCAAGGAACCACCTCATGAACCACGACGTCATCATCACCTGCGCACTTACCGGTGCTGGCGACACGACCAGCAAAAGCCCACACGTGCCGGTCACCCCGAAACAAATCGCCGCTGCCGCCGTGGAAGCCGCCAAGGCCGGCGCGACCGTGGTCCACTGCCATGTTCGCAACCCGCAAACCGGCAAATTCAGCCGTGACGTGGCGCTGTACCGCGAAGTCATGGAGCGCATCCGCGAAGCTGACGTCGACATCATCGTCAACCTCACTGCCGGCATGGGCGGCGACCTGGAAATCGGCGCGGGCGAGAACCCGATGGAATTCGGCCCGAACACCGATCTGGTCGGCCCGCTGACCCGTCTGGCCCACGTCGAAGAACTGCTGCCGGAAATCTGCACCCTCGATTGCGGCACCCTGAACTTCGGCGACGGCGACACCATTTACGTCTCCACCCCGGCGCAGCTGCGTGCAGGCGCCAAACGCATTCAAGAGCTGGGCGTCAAAGCCGAGCTGGAAATTTTCGACACCGGTCACCTGTGGTTCGCCAAACAGATGATCAAGGAAGGCCTGCTCGACGACCCGCTGTTCCAGCTGTGCCTGGGCATCCCGTGGGGCGCACCGGCTGACACCACCACCATGAAAGCCATGGTCGACAACCTGCCGGCAAACGCCGTGTGGGCCGGGTTCGGCATCGGTCGCATGCAAATGCCGATGGCGGCGCAAGCGGTGCTGCTGGGCGGCAACGTGCGGGTTGGCCTGGAAGACAACATCTGGCTGGACAAGGGCGTGTTGGCGACCAATGGCCAACTGGTCGAACGCGCCTCGGAAATCCTCAGCCGCCTCGGCGCCCGGGTTCTGACACCGGCTGAGGGCCGGGCAAAAATGGGCCTGACCAAGCGCGGTTAACCACACTCCAACCCCTTTGTAGGAGCCGGCTTGCCGGCGATGAGGCCGGTCCATCCGCCCTATTTTTTTGGCAGGAACACCGCCATCGCCAGCAAGCTGGCTCCTACAGGGTCCACCGAATTTTTTAGGAAGTTGCCATGACCTTCATCACCGAAATCAAAACCTTCGCCGCCCTGGGCAGCGGTGTCATCGGCAGCGGCTGGGTGTCCCGCGCCCTCGCCCACGGCCTTGATGTTGTGGCCTGGGACCCGGCGCCCGGCGCTGAGGCCGCGCTACGCAAACGCGTCGCCAATGCCTGGGGTGCACTGGAGAAACAAGGCCTGGCACCCGGTGCATCGCAGGATCGCCTGCGCTTTGTCGCAACCATCGAAGAGTGTGTTCGCGATGCCGATTTCATTCAGGAAAGCGCCCCTGAACGCCTGGAGCTGAAGCTGGAACTGCACAGCAAAATCAGCGCCGCAGCCAAACCAAATGCTCTGATCGGCTCCAGCACCTCGGGCCTGTTGCCGAGCGAGTTCTACGAGAGCTCGACCCACCCGGAACGCTGCGTCGTCGGTCACCCGTTCAACCCGGTTTACCTGCTGCCATTGGTGGAAGTGGTCGGCGGCAAGAACACTGCGCCGGAAGCAGTACAAGCGGCCATGAAAGTCTACGAATCCTTGGGCATGCGCCCGCTGCACGTGCGCAAGGAAGTGCCAGGGTTCATCGCCGACCGTTTGCTCGAAGCGCTGTGGCGTGAGGCCCTGCACCTGGTCAACGACGGTGTGGCGACGACCGGTGAAATCGACGATGCGATTCGCTTTGGTGCGGGTCTGCGCTGGTCGTTCATGGGCACGTTTTTGACCTACACCCTGGCGGGTGGCGACGCTGGCATGCGCCATTTCATGGCACAGTTCGGTCCGGCGTTGCAGTTGCCGTGGACGTATCTGCCGGCACCGGAGCTGACCGACAAGCTGATTGATGATGTGGTGGATGGCACCAGCGATCAGTTGGGCAAACACAGCATTTCGGCGCTGGAGCGCTATCGTGATGACTGCCTGCTGGCGGTGCTGGAGGCGGTGAAGACCACCAAAGAGAAGCATGGGATGGCGTTCGCCGACTAAACCCCGCCGCCACTTGTAGGAGCGAGGCTTGCCCGCGAAGAGGCCGGTACTTCCGACGGATCTCTTGTGGCAGGAATACCGCCTTCGCGGGCAAGCCTCGCTCCTACAGGTTTCACCCATTTTCGGATATGACGACATGCCCGCACTGACCACCTACCAAACCAAAATCATCCCCGACTGGGTCGACTACAACGGCCACCTGCGCGATGCGTTTTACCTGCTGATTTTCAGCTACGCCACCGACGCGCTGATGGACCGGCTGGGCATGGACAGCAACAACCGCGAAGCCAGCGGCAATTCGCTGTTCACCCTCGAACTGCACCTCAATTACCTGCATGAAGTGAAGCTCGACGCCGACGTAGAAGTGCACACCCAGATCATCGCTCACGACAGTAAACGCCTGCACCTCTATCACAGCCTGCACCTGGTCGGTGACGACAAAGAGCTGGCGGGCAACGAGCAGATGTTGCTGCACGTCGACCTTGCCGGCCCCCGCTCCGCGCCGTTCAGCGAAGACACGCTGGGCAAGCTGCAAGCCATCGTTGCGCAACAAACCGACCTGCCCACCCCTGACTACATTGGCCGAGTGATCGCTTTACCCCCAAAAAAATAACAAGGAGATCGCCATGAACACCGCCGCCGCTTTTGCTGACTTCCGTACTTATCCGTTGATCAGCGCGCTCAGTGGCGTGCAGGCCCTGGCGGATCGCGTTCTCGTGAAATGGGCCGATGACCGTGTCAGCCCCTTCCATCACCAGTGGTTGCGTGACAACTGCCCTTGCCCGCAGTGCGTCTACACGGTGACCCGTGAGCAGGTGCTGGAAATCGTCGACGTTGCGCCAGACCTGATGCCCGCAGAGACGAGCGTCGACCCTGAAGGTTGCCTCTGCATCCAGTGGCAGGACGGTCACCTCAGCCGCTTCGATCCAGGCTGGTTGCGGGCCCACGCCTATGACGACGAGTCCCGCGCCGAACGCCGCGCCGGCAAGCCAAAATCCAGTCTGTGGAAAAGCGACTTGTCGCTGCCGGTGTTCGATTATCAAGCGCTGATGGACGACAACGACGCCTTGTTGCAATGGCTGTTGGCGGTACGCGATATCGGCCTGACGCAAGTGCGCGGCGTGCCCACCGAACCCGGTTCGTTGAAGCTGATCGCCCAGCGGATTTCCTTCATCCGCGAGAGCAATTTCGGCGTGCTGTTCAACGTGCAATCCAAGGCCGATGCCGACAGCAACGCCTACACCGCTTTCAACCTGCCGCTGCACAGCGACTTGCCGACGCGCGAGTTGCAACCGGGGCTGCAATTTCTGCATTGCCTGGTCAATGACGCCGACGGTGGCGAGAGTATTTTCGTCGACGGTTTTGCCATCGCCCAAGCGCTGCGCGAGGAAGATCCCGAATCGTTCAAGGCCCTGTGCGAAATCCCCGTGGAGTTTCGCAACAAGGACCGTCACAGCGACTATCGCTGCCTCGCGCCGGTCATCGCTCTGGATGCACTGGGACAGGTGTCTGAAATTCGTATGGCGAACTTTTTGCGCGGGCCGTTCGATGCGTCGGTGGAGGAGATGCCCAGGTTGTACCGCGCTTATCGCCGCTTTATTGCCATGACTCGCGAGGGGCGGTTCAGGCTGATGCAACGGCTCAACCCCGGGGAGTTGTGGTGCTTCGATAACCGTCGCACGCTGCATGCGCGCAATGCGTTTGATCCCGCCAGTGGTGCCCGGCATTTCCAGGGGTGCTATGTCGATCGGGATGAGTTGTTGTCGCGGATCCTCGTGCTACAACGCTAGACCGTGTCATCGTTTTTCGCGGGCAAGCCTCGCTCCTACAGAGTTAGCGTGGCTTCTGTAGGAGCGAGGCTTGCCCGCGAAGGCGTCAGCACAGACACCCCATATTTCCCTGACTCACAGGCAAAAAAAACCCCGATCAAGCCGTGACAGGATCGGGGCAGAGGTGGGTACTGTTGAGGAGCCGTTGCGCGAGGGTGACCAAACCTTCGTGAAGCCAGCTGAATCCAGTGTGCCCACTCTCCCCTCTTGCGAGTTAGCCGAAAACGACCTGTTCATAGGTATTGCGGCCATTGCGACAAATCGTCCTTGCCGACGCCAACGGCCCCTACGAGAATCGAACCACGACACCGTTCCCTGAAGAAGGATTGCGTCATGATGCACGCCGATTTGATTGACCAGGAAGACCTGTTGGGCCAGCTGAAATCGTTGGGCTTTCAAGTACCGAACGGCTCCACCGCCGAGCAGGCTTGCGAATGCGCGGTGAGAGGATTGAACAACGAACGGGCGACCGTGCTGCGCACCATGGTCAAGCAGATGTACACCAGCAGCGCGACCATCCTGCCGGCAGTGCGTCAGGCTATCGACAAGCAGCTGCTGCCGGCATTGGCTGAATACCAACAAAGCCACCGCGCCTGACACTTCGGCGGTTTGCTAGAGTGGTGGCTTCCTGACCACCACGAGCGATCGCTGATGTTCCGAATCCAACACTGCCAGTCCGGCGAACAAGCGGGCTGGCTGCCTTTGCGCCAGGCACTCTGGCCTGATGCTTCGGAACAGGAGCATCGGGACGAAATCGCCGAACAGCTGCGTCAGCCGCAACGCTATATCAACTTCGTCGCTTACGACGCCGGGGAGCAACCCGTCGGCCTGGCCGAAGCCTCATTGCGCCACGACTACGTCAATGGCACCGACAGCTCGCCGGTGGTGTTCCTGGAAGGTATCTACGTGGTGCCGCAGCAGCGCCGCCATGGAGTGGCCGCACGACTGATCGAACACGTGGCGCAATGGGGACGGGAACGCGGTTGTGTGGAAATCGCCTCGGACACCGACGTCGATAACCTGCCGAGCCAGGAGACGCACAAAGCGCTCGGTTTCGAGGAAACCGAGCGCGTCGTGTTTTTCAGGCGTCAGCTCTGATCAGAGCCTTACGCTGGCGAAGGTCGACTCGTTGCGCGCCTGACTCAAAGCCGACAACGGCCCGGACAACGGCGACAGCACCAACGCTTGCGGCAGCGGCATCATCGCCACCTGTTGCGTGGTGTTGGAGCCTACGCGTTCGTCACGCGGCGGAATGCCGAAGTATTCGCGGTAGCACTTGGAGAAGTGCGGCGTGGACACGAAACCGCACACCGACGCCACTTCGATGATCGACATCGGCGTTTGCTTGAGCAACTGCCGGGCACGGATCAGGCGCAGTTTCAGGTAGTAACGCGACGGCGAGCAGTGCAGGTATTTCTGGAACAACCGCTCGAGTTGCCGACGTGACACGGCGACGTACACCGCCAGTTCGTCGAGGTCGATCGGCTCTTCGAGGTTGGCTTCCATCAGCGCGACGATTTCCTGCAACTTCGGCTGGTTGGTGCCGAGCATGTGCTTGAGCGGCACGCGCTGGTGATCCTGTTCGTTGCGGATGCGCTCGTAGACGAACATCTCCGAAATCGCGGCGGACAGTTCACGCCCGTGATCACGGCTGATCAGGTGCAGCATCATGTCCAGCGGCGCGGTGCCGCCGGAGCTGGTGAAACGGTTACGGTCGAGGGTGAACAGGCGGGTACTCATCGCCACGCGCGGGAAAGCTTCCTGCATCGAGGCCAGACATTCCCAGTGCACGCTGCAATCGAAACCGTCCAGCAGGCCGGCGCACGCCAGGGCCCAGCTGCCGGTGCAGACCGCACCCAGACGCTTGGATTGACGCGCCTGGCTTTGCAGCCATGAGACGTGTTCGCGAGTTACCGTGCGCTGAATACCGATACCGCCGCAGACAATGATGGTGTCCATGGAAGGTGCTTTGTGCATGGAGGCGTCGGGGGTGATCTGCAGACCGTCACTGGCCCAGACCTGACCGCCATCGACGGTGAGCGTGGTCCAGCGATACAGCTCGCGACCGGACAATTGGTTGGCCATGCGCAGGGGTTCTACGGCGGAGGCCAGAGAAATAAGCGTGAAATTGTCCAGCAGCAGAAAGCCGATGGATTGAGGCGCACGGTTCTGGGGTTGAGCCCCGGAGTTGAACGTCGTCATCGCGGTATCTCCTCACACAAAGCAGGTGATGGCCTCAGGCGGAGGCTCTTGTTATTGCCATCGTTCTCGCGTGGGAGACGGGCTTTGTAATGACAGAGCAATTGCCATGCCTAAAATTGAATACGTGTTCAATAACTCCTGAAAACGACGTCGCAGCCTGTCTATATAAGCCGCGTCACGAGTAGGGGTTATAAGTGGCATTCACAGGGTCAAGCGCTCTGCCGCGTTGCGTGTGAGCAAATCGGTAGCACTTGTGGGAACAGGCCTGCGACGACTTCGGAAAGAGTGTCACCGCAGGCACAGGGGACGGACGGTCAGGGCCGGTTTGGATCCCTGACGTGTTGCAATGCGCTTATCTGTAAGCGACGCGCCAAAACGTGGCGCGTTTTCAATCCGGTGTTCACTTAGCGCGCAGTTTTGACTGGTCTGACGTCTTCGCGGGCAAGCCTCGCTCCTACAAGAGCACCGCACGATCCCTGTAGGAGCGAAGCTTGCTCGCGAATGGGATCGCCTCGGTCTCAGCACTCAACCGCGCTAACCGCCAACCCGCCCCGCGATGTCTCTTTATATTTGTCATGCATATCCGCCCCGGTATCCCGCATGGTGCGGATCACCCGGTCCAGCGAAATAAAGTGCTGGCCGTCGCCACGCAACGCCATCTGCGCCGCGTTGATCGCTTTCACCGCAGCAATCGCGTTGCGCTCGATGCACGGCACCTGCACCAACCCGCCGACCGGGTCGCAAGTCAGGCCGAGGTTGTGTTCCAGGCCGATTTCCGCCGCGTTGCACAACTGCTCCGGCGTGGCGCCGAGAATCTCCGCCAACCCGGCCGCCGCCATCGCGCAAGCCGATCCGACTTCGCCCTGGCAACCGACTTCCGCGCCGGAGATGGAGGCGTTCTTCTTGCACAGAATCCCCACCGCCGCGGCACCGAGGAAATAGTCGACCACGTTGGCGTCCGTCACCACCTCGCTGAACTTCATGAAGTAGTGCAACACCGCCGGAATGATCCCCGCCGCGCCATTGGTCGGCGCCGTGACCATGCGCCCGCCGGCCGCGTTTTCTTCGTTGACCGCGAGGGCGAACAGGTTGACCCATTCCATCGCGCTCAGGGTCGAGCCGATGACGTTGGGTTTGTTCAGTTCTTGCAGGCTGCGGTGCAATTTGGCCGCGCGACGGCGCACGTTCAGGCCACCCGGCAGGATGCCTTCGTGCTTGAGGCCTTGCTCGACGCAATCCTGCATGGCCCGCCAGAGTTTCATCAGGCCGGCGCGGATTTCGTCTTCGCTGCGCCAGACCTTCTCGTTGGCCATCATCAATTCGGCCACGCGCAGGTTGTGCTTCTGGCAGAGGCTGAGCAGCTCGGCGGCGCTGGAGAAATCGTACGGCAACACCGTGCGATCCAGATCCACCACACCGCTGGAAGCTTGTGCTTCATCGACGACAAAGCCACCGCCGACGGAATAGTAGGTGTCGCGATGCAGCTCACAGTCATCGCCTTCGGCGACCAGGGTCATGGCGTTCGGATGGAACGGCAGGTTTTCGTCGATCAGGCGCATGTCCCGGGCCCAGATGAACGGCACCGGCAAGCGGCCGTCCAGCAGCAGGGTGTGGGTTTCGCGCAGGGTTTCAATGCGGATGCCGATTTGCGACGGGTCGATCGCGTCCGGCCATTCGCCCATCAGGCCCATGATCACCGCGTTGTCGCTGCCGTGCCCAATGCCGGTGGCCGACAACGAACCATAAAGCTGGACCTCGACACGCCGCACTTGCTCCAAAAGCCCCTGTTCATGCAAACCTTGCACGAACAGCGCCGCGGCGCGCATCGGCCCCACGGTGTGCGAACTGGAAGGGCCGATGCCGATTTTGAACAGGTCGAAAACGCTGATAGCCATTACTGCCGAACTCCTGGATATGCCAACTCCGGGCGCAAAAGCGCCCGGTGACGGAGCTGCTACGCTCAAGCTGCAATCCGCCGGTATGGCTGCATCATCAGGCTTTTACCGTGTCGCTCGACGTCCAGTACCGACGCACTCTTGTCCACCAGCGCCGTGTGCGTTTTACGCTGCTTTTTCGCCGTTTTTTTGCGGCTCAGGTGGGCAAACGGGGCTGAAAAAATCTGTAAACGACGTCACCGACACTGGATGCGACCATCCCTGTACTGGATACGACGCACCCTGTAGGCGTCAGATTTTCACTGGTACATGATCGTATCGACTCGATTGCAAGGCGCCGTGGTAGAGCTGTCTCCAAAACGCCATCCAACCGCAACCTATAAGTGCGGTGGTCCACAGTCGGAACACTGCCAAAAAAAACACCAAGGAGTCCATCCATGAAAGGTTCCCCGTCGTTGTTGTTGGCCGCCATGCTGAGTCTGCCGTTACTGGCTCAAGCCGCAGAACCCGCTCAGTGCAGTACCGTAAACTTCTCCGATGTCGGCTGGACTGACATTACTGTCACCACCGCCACCACCAGCGTCGTGCTCGATGCCCTGGGCTACAAAACCAAAACCACAATGATTTCCGTGCCGGTGACCTACAAGTCGCTGGCCGACGGCAAGAACATGGACGTATTCCTGGGTAACTGGATGCCGACCATGGAAAACGACATCAAGGCCTACCGCGACGCCGGCACCGTGGACACCCTGCGTGCCAACCTCGAAAACGCAAAATACACACTCGCCGTCCCGGAAGAGTTGTATAACAAAGGTCTGAAAGATTTCGCCGACATCGCCAAGTTCAAGAAAGAACTCGACGGCAAGATCTATGGCATCGAACCGGGTAACGACGGCAACCGTCTGATCCAGAGCATGATCGACAAAGACGCCTTCGGCTTGAAAGCCGCCGGTTTCAAGGTGGTCGAATCCAGCGAAGCCGGCATGCTCTCGCAAGTCGATCGCGCCCAGCGCCGCAACACCGCCGTGGTGTTCCTGGGCTGGGAACCGCACCCGATGAACACACGATTCAAGATGAAGTACCTGACTGGCGGCGACGAGTTCTTCGGCCCCAACTTCGGTCAGGCGACCATCTTCACCAATACCCGCAAGGGTTATGCCCAGGAATGCAGCAACGTTGGACAGTTGCTGAAAAACCTGGTGTTCACCCTCGACATGGAAAGCACGCTGATGGGCAACGTCCTGGACGACAAAATGAAGCCTGACGCGGCCGCCAAGGCCTGGCTGAAGAAGAATCCACAGGTGCTCGATACCTGGCTCGCTGGCGTGACCACCATTGACGGTAAACCAGGCCTGGAGGCCGTTAAAGCCAAGCTCGCGCAGTAATCGCTTACGCCGGGCGGGCTCGCCCGCCCGGGCTGTTTATTTCCTTGCATGCGGACGTTCACTACCATGCTGATTGATCAGAAAATACCTCTAGGCCAGTACATCGCGGGCTTCGTTGAATGGTTGACGCAACACGGCGCCAACACCTTCGACGCAATCGCCGTGTCACTGGAAACGATGATCCACGGCGTGACTTTTGCGCTGACCTGGTTCAACCCGCTGGCATTGATCGGCCTCATCGCGCTACTGGCACACTTTATTCAACGAAAATGGGGGCTGACTGCTTTCGTCATCGCTTCCTTCCTGCTGATCCTCAATCTGGGGTACTGGCAGGAAACCATGGAAACCCTAGCCCAGGTGTTGTTCGCCACCCTGGTCTGCGTGGTCATCGGCGTGCCGCTGGGCATCGTCGCCGCGCACAAACCGATGTTCTACACCCTGATGCGTCCGGTGCTCGATCTGATGCAGACCGTACCGACCTTCGTTTACCTCATTCCTACCCTGACCCTCTTCGGTCTGGGTGTGGTCCCGGGTCTGATCTCCACGGTGGTGTTCGCGATTGCCGCGCCTATCCGCCTGACTTACCTGGGTATTCGCGATGTCCCGGAAGAATTGATGGACGCAGGCAAAGCCTTTGGCTGCTCGCGACGTCAGCTGCTCTCACGGATTGAATTGCCCCACGCCATGCCAAGCATCGCGGCCGGTATCACCCAGTGCATCATGCTGTCGTTGTCGATGGTGGTGATTGCGGCACTGGTGGGCGCCGACGGCCTGGGCAAACCCGTGGTCAACGCACTGAACACTGCTGATATCGCCCTGGGCTTCGAAGCAGGCCTGGCGATCGTATTGCTGGCGATCATGCTCGACCGTATCTGCAAACAACCCGACGCTAAAGTAGGGGGTGACGCATGAGCATTATTCGCTTCGAAGACGTCGACGTGATCTTCACCAAAGATCCGCGCGAAGCCTTGAAACTTCTCGACCAGGGCATGACCCGTAACGAGATCCTGAAAAAGACCGGGCAGATCGTCGGCGTCGAAAAGGCCAGCCTGGATATCGAGAAAGGCGAAATCTGCGTGCTGATGGGCCTGTCCGGCTCCGGCAAGTCCAGCCTGCTGCGTTGCATCAACGGCCTCAACACCGTGAGCCGTGGCAAGCTGTTCGTCGAGCATGAAGGCAAGCAGATCGACATCGCTTCCTGCACCCCGGCGGAACTGAAAATGATGCGCACCAAGCGCATTGCGATGGTGTTCCAGAAGTTCGCCCTGATGCCATGGCTGACGGTGCGCGAGAACATCAGTTTCGGTCTGGAAATGCAGGGTCGGCCGGAGAAGGAACGCAAACGACTGGTCGATGAAAAACTTGAGCTGGTGGGCCTGACCCAATGGCGCAACAAGAAACCCAACGAGCTTTCCGGCGGGATGCAACAACGTGTGGGCCTGGCCCGAGCGCTGGCGATGGACGCCGACATTCTGCTGATGGACGAACCGTTTTCGGCCCTCGACCCATTGATCCGCCAAGGCCTGCAGGACGAACTGCTGGAGCTGCAAAGCAAGCTGAACAAAACCATCGTCTTCGTGAGCCACGACCTCGATGAAGCACTGAAGCTGGGCAGCCGTATCGCGATCATGAAAGACGGTCGGATCGTCCAGTACAGCAAGCCGGAAGAAATCGTTCTCAACCCGGCGGACGACTATGTGCGGACCTTTGTCGCCCACACCAATCCGCTGAACGTTTTGTGCGGTCGCAGCCTGATGCGCACCCTGGACAACTGCAAGCGCATCAACGGGTCGGTCTGCCTGGATCCGGGTGGCGATTCGTGGCTGGACCTGGCGGAAGGCAACACCATCAAAGGCGCACGCCAGAACGGTGCGAGCCTGGACCTGCAGAACTGGATCCCGGGGCAAGCCGTTGAAGGCCTGGGCCGTCGTCCAACGCTGGTGGACTCCAACATCGGCATGCGCGATGCGCTGCAGATTCGTTATCACACCGGCAACAAACTGGTGCTGCACGACAACAACAAAGTGGTCGGGATTCTCGGCGACAGCGAGCTGTATCACGCACTGCTCGGCAAGAACCTGGGGTAAGGCAACACACACAAAAACGCCGCGACAGGATCGCGGCGTTTTTGTTTGTGGGAGATCGAGGGAGATGTGTATTGCCCCATCGGGCCCCTTCGCGGGCAAGCCTCGCTCCTACAAGGCCAGCGTAAACCTGTAGGAGCGAGGCTTGCCCGCGAAGAACACGACGCGGTGCTTCAGACTGAAACACCGCGTCACTTACAACTTATTAGCTATAAACCCGGCCAAGGAGCTGCCGATGGCTTTCAAACTGATCGAGCACGTCACGAGTGATCTGATCCTGAGTGAAGCCCATCAGGTCGTAGTCCTGGCTGCCGTTGTGCAGGTACACCTCGGCGCGGTAGTAACGGGCGCGAGGTTCATCGGCACTTTCAGCCGACACCGTGTCGCTCGCCGCTGCCAGATAGCCGTCCAGGCTCACTTCGTAGACAAAAGGGTTACCCTCTTCCATCTCGATGCGCACGCCCATGCAACGCTTGGACTTGCCCAGCAACGTTTGCACGTCCAGGCCTTTACCACGCAATTGCACCACGGCCTCTTCCAGCGCCGGGCTGACTTGCTTGTCCATGAAACGCTGAACGATCGACTGGTTCGGTTGCAGGTCCAACTGAGTCAGACGCTCGCTGAAACCACGACGACCGCGCGCCGCCAGTTCCGCTTGCTCCTGTTCGATCTGCACGTCCTGGCGCATGGCCTTGTGCAAGCCGAACATGAAGAACACCAGCACCACCGAGAACGGCAGACCGGCCAGCACCACCATGGTTTGCATGGCTTCGAAGTTACCGGCGAACAGCAGGCCGATGGTCACCAGAGTGATCACAACGGACCAGAAGATCCGCAGCCAATGCGGCGCATCTTCGTCGACGTTGCCGCCCTTGCACGAAAGGTTGGCCATCATCACCGCGCCGGAATCCGCCGGGGTCAGGAACAACACAAAACCGACGAAAATCGACACGCCGATCACCACTTTCGACGCCGGGTAATGCTCAAGCAACTGGTAGATCGCCATGGACGGCTGTTGCAGTGCCGTCTTCCCGAGCTCCACCGCCCCGTGGTTCATCACCAGGTCCAGGGCCGAGTTACCGAAGATCGACAGCCACGCCAGGGTGAAACCCAACGGGATCAGCAGCACGCCCGCCACCAGTTCACGCACGGTACGACCACGGGAAATACGCGCGATGAACATGCCTACGAATGGGGCCCAGGAAATCCACCAGGCCCAGTAGAACAGAGTCCACAGGCCCAACCAGCGGTCGGACTTCTCACTGTCGCCTTCGTACACATAGAGGTCGAAGGTCTTCAGCACCACGCCGTTCAGGTAGTCACCGACGTTCTGCACGAAGCCGTTAAGCAGGTGCAAGGTCGGGCCAAACAGCAGCACGAAAATCAGCAGGCCGCTGAACAGCACGATGTTCAGGTTGGACAGACGACGGATGCCGTTTTCCACGCCGGACACGGCGGCGATGGTCGCCACGGTGCTCATCACGATGATCACGATCAGCAGGTTGGTATTGCTGTGTTCCATGCCGAACAGGTTTTCAAGGCCCGACGACACTTGCAGCGAACCAATCCCCAGGTTCGTCACCAGACCCAACAGGGTCACGAACATGCCGAAGCCGTCCACCGCGTGACCGGCCGCGCCCTTGACCCAACGCTCACCGACCAGTGGATACAGCGCCGAACGCAACGCCAGCGGCTGGTTGTGGCGGTAAGCAAAGTACGCCACGGCCAGGCCGACCAAGGCGTAAATCGCCCAGCCATGCAGGCCCCAGTGCAGGAAGGTCAGCTGTACCGCCTGACGCGCGGCCAGGTTGCTGGCCGAAACGCCTTCCGGCGGGTTGAAGTAGTGATCCAGCGGCTCGGACGCACCGAAGTACAACAGCGAGATGCCGATACCCGAGGAAAACAGCATCCCCGCCCAGGCGCCGTAGCTGAAGTCCGGGGTGTCGTCCTTGCTGCCCAGTTTGAGCTTGCCGTAGGACGAAAACGCCAGGCCGACCACGAATACCAGGTAAGCGGCGATCACCACCATGTAATACCAGCCAAAGCTGCGGGACAGCCACGCCTGGGCGATACCGAGCAATCTGCCAGCCTCTTGCGGGGCGATGATCAGAATGGCGGTCAACAGCAGAATCAGCGCGGTAGAGGTGTAGAACACCCAACCGTTGACCGTCACCTTCTCGGGCGGGGTCTTTATTAGAGAGGCAGAACTCATGGCACAGATGCTCCAGGCAGTGCGAGAGAAGAACACAAGGCAGCGCGTTACCCGACCAATCGGTTAGTTGGCAGCCGACCGGCGGGTGATATAAAGACAACCCGAAAAAAGCCCGAAACCCTTAAGCACCAGTGCATAGGGGTTTCGAGCCGTTTTGGATGTCGGGTTATCGCCATTTACACGTAGGAAAAACCTGTAAGCAGCGACGATTTGTCGCAGATCTTATTCTTTGTTGATTGAACGTTCAATCAAAACAAAATAGACTGGCCCTCAATCCGATAGACGTTTTGCGTCTGCCGGAAGGCCTAAGGAGATGTGCAAGATGCCCAAGGTCGGTATGCAACCCATCCGCCGCCAGCAATTGATCGAAGCCACCTTGCTGGCCGTCGATCAGGTCGGAATGGGGGACGCCAGCATTGCGCTGATCGCCCGTTTGGCCGGTGTCTCGAACGGCATCATCAGTCACTATTTTCAGGACAAGAACGGCCTGATCGCTGCCACGGCGCAGTACCTGATGAGTGTCCTCAGCGAGAACGTCACCGCGCGCCGTCAGGCGCTGACAGATGCCAGCCCGCGGGCGCATCTGCAGGTGATCATCGAAGGCAACTTCGACGCCAGCCAGGTCAATGGCCCGGCAATGAAAACCTGGCTGGCCTTCTGGGCCACCAGCATGCACCACCCGTCTTTGCACAGGTTGCAGCGGATCAACGATCACCGTCTGTATTCCAACCTGTGCTGCCAGTTCCGCCGCGTATTGCCGCTCGATGACGCGCGCAGTGCAGCCCGGGGCCTGGCGGCGTTGATTGACGGTTTGTGGTTGCGCGGCGCGCTGTCGGGAGATGCTTTCGACACGGAACAGGCGCACCGGATCGCTTACGAATACATGGATTTCCAACTGGCCAAGCAGGTGAGTTAGAGCACACATAAAACGCTCAACCCCTGAACCGCCACTGACCAGCGTGCCAGCGCTACACGGCACGCCCAGTGGTCAACGCCAACCACTTATGCACTTGCGAGGACACTATGGCCCGTTTCGAACTGCAAAAACTCTACATCGATGGCGGTTACTCCGACGCCAGCAGCGACGCCACTTTCGAAGCCATCAACCCGGCTAACGGTGAAGTCCTCGCAAAAGTACAGCGTGCGACCAAGGAAGACGTTGAGCGCGCTGTAGTCAGCGCCGAAAAGGGCCAGAAAATCTGGGCTGCAATGACTGCCATGGAGCGTTCGCGCATCCTGCGTCGCGCCGTTGACATCCTGCGCGAGCGCAACGATGAACTGGCCGCCCTGGAAACCCTGGACACCGGCAAGTCGTTCTCCGAAACCAAGTATGTCGACATCGTTACCGGTGCCGACGTGCTGGAATACTACGCAGGCCTGGTCCCAGCCATCGAAGGCGAGCAGATTCCGCTGCGCACCACTTCGTTTGTTTACACCCGTCGCGAGCCGCTGGGCGTCGTGGCCGGTATCGGCGCGTGGAACTACCCGATCCAGATCGCCCTGTGGAAATCCGCTCCTGCCCTGGCGGCCGGTAACGCGATGATCTTCAAGCCAAGCGAAGTCACTTCCCTGACCACGCTGAAACTGGCCGAGATCTACACCGAGGCAGGCCTGCCAGCCGGCGTGTTCAACGTATTGACCGGCAGCGGCCGTGAAGTCGGCACCTGGTTGACCGAACACCCGCGCATCGAAAAAATCTCCTTCACCGGCGGCACCGACACCGGCAAGAAGGTCATGGCCAGCGCTTCCGCTTCGTCGTTGAAAGACGTGACCATGGAACTGGGCGGTAAATCCCCGCTGATCATTTTCGACGACGCCGACCTCGATCGCGCCGCCGACACCGCGATGATGGCCAACTTCTACAGCTCCGGCCAGGTCTGCACCAACGGCACTCGTGTGTTCGTACCGAGCCACCTGAAAGCCGCTTTCGAAGCCAAGATCGCTGAGCGCGTTGCGCGCATCCGCGTCGGCAATCCGGAAGACGAAAGCACCAACTTCGGCCCGCTGGTCAGCTTCGCCCACATGGAAAGCGTGCTGGGCTACATCGCCAAAGGTAAAGAAGAAGGCGCTCGCGTGCTATGCGGCGGCGGCCGTCTGACCGACGGCGAATTCGCCAAAGGCGCGTTCGTGGCACCGACCGTGTTCACCGATTGCACCGACGAGATGACCATCGTTCGCGAAGAAATCTTCGGCCCGGTGATGGCGATCCTGACTTACGAAACCGAAGAAGAAGTGATCCGTCGTGCCAACGACACCGACTTCGGCCTGGCCGCGGGCGTCGTCACCAAGGACCTGAACCGCGCTCACCGCGTGATTCATCAACTGGAAGCCGGTATCTGCTGGATCAACGCCTGGGGCGAGTCCGACGCGAAGATGCCGGTCGGCGGCTACAAGCAATCCGGTGTGGGTCGTGAGAACGGCATCAGCTCGCTGAACAACTTCACACGCATCAAATCGGTACAGGTTGAGCTGGGCGATTACGCCTCGGTGTTCTAAGACCCGAGTCATGTGTTGCCCGCGAATCGAGTGCGCAGCACTCGCCCAGGCCTGACCTGACCATATTTAAAGAGGGTGCATTCAATGTCCCAAGAATTCGATTACATCATCATCGGTGCCGGCTCGGCCGGTAACACCCTGGCGACCCGTCTGACTGAAGACGAAGGCGTCACCGTCCTGCTGCTCGAAGCAGGCGGCCCGGATTACCGGATGGATTTCCGCACGCAAATGCCGGCGGCCTTGGCGTTCCCGCTGCAAGGTCGTCGCTACAACTGGGCGTACGAAACCGATCCAGAGCCACACATGGACGGTCGCCGGATGGAATGCGGTCGCGGCAAGGGCCTGGGCGGTTCTTCGCTGATCAACGGCATGTGCTACATCCGCGGCAACGCGATGGACTACGACGGCTGGGCCAAACTGCCTGGTCTGGAAGACTGGGACTACCTGAACTGCCTGCCGTATTTCCGCAAGGCCGAAACCCGCGACATCGGCCCGAACGACTACCACGGTGGCGAAGGCCCGGTCAGCGTGACCACGCCGAAAGCCGGCAACAACCCGCTGTTCCACGCCATGGTTGAAGCCGGCGTGCAAGCCGGTTACCCGCGCACCGAAGACCTGAACGGTTACCAGCAAGAAGGCTTCGGCCCGATGGACCGCACCGTGACGCCGAAGGGCCGTCGCGCCAGCACCGCTCGCGGTTACCTGGACGTCGCCAAGAAGCGCTCGACCCTGACCATCGTCACTCACGCCCTGACCGACAAGATCCTGTTCGAAGGCAAGCGTGCCGTCGGCGTGCGTTACCTGATCGGCGCCGCTGAAGAGCGCGTTGAAGTCCGCGCCCGCAAAGAAGTGCTGCTGTGCTCCGGCGCCATCGCTTCGCCGCAGATTCTGCAACGTTCCGGCGTCGGCCCGGCCGAACTGCTGAACAAGCTCGACATCCCGGTGGTCCACGACCTGCCAGGCGTCGGCGAAAACCTGCAGGATCACCTCGAGTTGTACCTGCAATACGCCTGCACCCAACCGGTCTCGCTGTACCCGTCGCTGCTCTTGCACAACCAGCCGGCCATCGGCGCCGAGTGGCTGTTCAACGGCACCGGCATCGGCGCCAGCAACCAGTTCGAAGCCGGTGGTTTCATCCGCACCCGTCCGGAATTCGAATGGCCGAACATCCAGTACCACTTCCTGCCGGTCGCGATTAACTACAACGGCAGCAACGGTGTGAAAGAGCACGGTTTCCAAGCGCACATGGGTTCCATGCGTTCGCCGAGCCGTGGTCGCATCCAGGCCAAGTCCAAGGATCCGCGCGAGTACCCGAGCATCCTGTTCAACTACATGGCCACCGAGCAGGACTGGCAGGAATTCCGTGACGGCATCCGCCTGACCCGTGAAATCATGCAACAGCCTGCACTGGACGCTTTCCGTGGCCGCGAAATCAGCCCGGGCATTGAAGTGCAAACCGATGAGCAGCTCGACAAGTTCATCCGCGAACACGCCGAAACCGCGTTTCACCCGTCCTGCTCGTGCAAGATGGGCACCGACGAGATGGCTGTGGTCGATGGCGAAGGCCGTGTGCACGGCATGCAAGGTCTGCGCGTGGTCGATGCCTCGATCATGCCGATCATCACCACCGGCAACCTGAACGCGCCGACGATCATGATCGCCGAGAAAATCGCCGACAAGATCCGTGGTCGCAAGCCATTGCCGCGCAGCACTGCCAGCTACTACGTGGCCGGTGACGCTCCGGTGAAAGGCAAGCCTCTGCGTGATGTGAGCGCGACAGCACGCTGATAGCCGCTCTGCAAAACCGCAAACCGCCACCTCTTCGGAGGCTGGCGGTTTTTTATTGCCTTGAATAAACCACCCACCCTGTCCAGCTCGCAACAAAACTCGCAACACTTATAGGGGGCTTCAAACTTAATAGTTGCATTAAGATCAGCGCCAAACAAAAACCTGATTATCAAGGATGATAATGAATACCCACTATGCAAACCCAACTGTATCAGCCAGCTTATTCCGACAAGCAATAGCAAAAGAAACAACAATCACTCTGAACTTCAACTATCTCAGCGGCATGATCGAAGCGTGGCGGATGAAAAATCACGACCAGAGTATTCATGAGCTGAAAATCCAGCTAATCAATATCTTTGCAACCTACCTCCACCCGGAAGATGCCTACTATTTCGATAAATTAGGGCAAGCACACGACGGCGTGGCCGCCGTGTGCATCAAGAATATCTTCCACCTCGATTCACCCAGGCTGGCCCTGACGGTGCATGAAGCGCTCGCCGATTTGTTCCATCTGGTTGACATCAAATACGACTATGAAGAACACAAAGCCTTATATCTTAAACCGGCAGCAGAAAAATATCGGGAATGGGGAAATGGCTATGGAGATATCACACCGCATTCCGACGACTTGTATGAAAACCTCAGCGTGGACTTCCTGGCATTAACAGTTTGCCGAGACACTACTCATACGCCGACGGCTTATTATTTTCCCGCAGACTTGCTCTGCGACCTTGATAACGAAGACATTGAAACACTGCTTGGCATGCAAGCCAGGTTTATTTCAGGCAAAAACGTCAAGGGTTCGAAAGAGCGAATTCGCAATGTCGTTGAATACGACGACCACTACGGCTACCGGTTCTCTCTGGACTTCCGGATCGACCCGCACAACGGTGAGCGGATGCGAGCGGTCAACGGCGGCCAACATGTCCTCGACAAGATAAGAGCCCAGTTGCCCACCGCCAGTCACAGTGTCTCGACAGCCGAGACCGGAACCTTCCTGATCGTGGCCAACCATAAGATCCTGCACGCACGCCCCATGCTGAACATGAGTGAAGATGCAGTGCGCACCCAGGCCGCCACTTCAACACTGGCCACCACACCTCGCCTGCTGTTTCGCAGCAAAGGCCCCAGGAAACAGTATTACGCGCTGAATGCATCCGACTGTCCGCGGGAAACTTGCTGATGGTTGCCGGAAAACCGCCTTGTCATTCGTCAGCCAAGGTCTTCCAGGAAGGCGCACGGGATGCGATCAGCTTCGGTGTCGCCTTCCTGTTTCTGTATTTGTCGATCGGGATGGTAGGCGCCGCACAGTCGTTAACCCTGGGGCAGACCCTGGCAACAACCTTGTTGATTTTTTCTACGCCGCTCCAGTTTTTGCTTCTGCAAAACTACAACGATGGCTGGCTGTTGATTCCGGTCATTCTGGCGCTCAACGTGCGATTTCTGCTGCTCTCGGCCGCGCTGGCGCCGTACCTGAAGCACGTCTCGACAAGCAACATACTGCCCTCGCTGATCCTGATAACGCCGTCGATATTCACGGCCTGCATGACCCGCTTCAAACAACGAACCGATCACCCCTTCACTTACATGCTCGGCGTGGGCTTGCCGATATTTGCCGTGTCGATTGTGTGTACCTGCATCGGCTTCATCGCCGGTGCCGGGCTGGCGTCGCCGGTGACTACGGCCGTGATGACGATGCTGTTGCCGCTTCAGTTCACGGCACTGGCCGGCAAACACTGGCCGCATTACGCCGAAGTGTCCAGCTACTGGCTGGGCTTCATCGGCGCGCCAGTGCTGGTGCTGTTCTTCAAGGATTACAGCTTGCTCATCACACCGTTTTTGATCGGTGGCGTGACCGTGTTGATTGAAAACGCCTGGACCGAACAAGGAGTGCGCAGCCAATGACAGTTTGGTTTTTGATCGGCTTTGCCGCCGTCAGCGCACTGGCGTTTCGCGCCCTGCCCTTTGCCTTTAAAAACACGACGGCGCTGACGCGCACCCACGGTTCGTTTTATCGGTTTATCAACTACAGCGCACAAGCCATGCTGGGGGTCATCATTTATGACACGGCCTTCAACAAACAGGATGCGCCGAGCCTGATGCAACAGTTTGAAAACCTGGATGCACTGAAGCTGATCCTGCTGCTGGGGACCTTCATTGTGGTCGCCAAAACCAGAAAAATACTTCCCGCTTTCCTGGCCAGCCTGATGATTTATCTGACGGCGGTCGTCTATCTCTATGGCGGGCAGTAAGCCCCGCCCCCTCTCACCACCGTAACCCATGCCATCGCGAGCAGATCACGACAGGGTCTGCCCGCGAGCCTCGGCCTTCACGCTGATTAAATATTTCCTGCGTAGCTCTGCGCTTGATCCTACCCCCACGCAGGCCTAATCTAGCGCCACGCAAACGTTTCACCCCCCCCTTCGCAACACCGCTGCATCGCCACTCCAGACCAAGGAGGTTCCCGAATGTTCGATTTCCACCCCCAGCTCAAGCAGCGCTTTGCTGCCTTGCGCACGGGCGCTGAATTCTTTTCTCTGCGATACGTGCGCGAGTCCGGCCAGTACCTGTCGGTGCGCAAGAACGTTGCCGAACCTCCGAGCCTGAGCCGTGACGAAGGCGCGATGCTGACCGTTCGTGTCAACGGCGTCGAAGCCTACGCCGCGACCAATGACCTGTCGCCGCAAGGCCTGCAATCGGCGCTGGACCGAGCCGAGCAACAAGCTCGCCTGCTCAAGCCTCACGCGCTGCTGGACCTGCGTGAGCAAGCCGTTTCCAGCGACCGCGCCGACTATTTTTCGCCGAACCTCGAGCAGCCCTTCCCGTCCCTGAGCGATTGCTACCAACTGCTCGGCGCCGAATCCGCGGCGGTGCCCAAGGACGAGCGACTGGTGAACTGGCAGGTCAGCATCGGCATCACCCATGTCGAGCAGATCTACCTCAACAGCGCCGGCGCCGAACTGCGCCAGGCCCAGCGTTTCGTCTATCCGGGCCTCGATGTCACGGCCTACGACGGCAACGACAGCCAGACCCGCAGCCTCGGCCGCGAGAATTTCGGCCAACAGGGCAGCGCTGATGTCATCAGCCGTTGCGGCCTGATCGGTGCCGGTCCAAAAGTTGCCGATCAAGCATTGCAATTGCTGCTCGCGCCGAACACGCCGCAAGGCCCACGCGACCTGCTGCTGATGCCCGACCAGATGATGCTGCAGATCCACGAATCCATCGGTCACCCGCTGGAACTCGATCGCATCCTCGGTGACGAGCGCAATTACGCCGGCACCAGTTTCGTCAAGGCCGAAGACTTCGGCCATTTGCAGTACGGTTCGAAACTGCTGAACGTCACCTTCGACCCGGACATTCCCGAGCAGCTTGCCAGCTACGGTCATGACGACGACGGCACTGCCGCGAGCAAGCAATTCCTGATCAAGCAAGGCTTGCTCCTGCGTCCATTGGGCGGCGCACTTTCGCAGTTCCGCGCCAGCATGGACGGTGTTGCCAACAGCCGCGCCTGCGGCTGGAATCGCCCACCGATCGACCGCATGGCCAACCTCAATATCGAGCCCGGCGATCAGCCGCTGGAACAACTGATCGGCAACATCGAACACGGTATTTTGATGAGCACCAACCGTTCCTGGTCCATCGACGATGCGCGCAACAAATTCCAGTTTGGCTGCGAATGGGGCCAGTTGATCGAAAACGGCGAACTCAAAGGCGTGGTGAAAAACCCGAACTACCGGGCGATTTCCGCGCAGTTCTGGAAGAGCCTCAGCGCCGTTGGCGACGCCAGCACCTTCAAGGTTCTGGGCACGCCGAACTGCGGCAAAGGCGAACCGAATCAGGTGATCCGTGTCGGCCATGCATCACCGGCCTGCGTGTTCAGCAACGTGGATGTATTTGGGGGAGACGCCTGATGAGCACTTCAAAAAGTCAGGCTGATTCGTTCAAGGCCTTGGTCAACGGGTTGCGCGAGGCGATTCGCGAACCGGAGCAATTCACCCTCAGCTACGCCGCCGAATCGTCGGCCTTCGTGCGTTTCAATCATGCCAAGGTGCGGCAGGCCGGGCAGGTGCAACAGGCGAGCGTCGGTCTCAAGCTGATCAACGACGGACGCCACGCTGACCTCGACATCACGCTGTCGGGCGATGCGCACGTCGACGCCCAGCGTCTGGCCGAAGGCCTGCAACAGTTGCGCGACACCCTGCCGCTACTACCGCAGGATCCGTACTTGCTGCTCAACTACACCGGCTGGCAAAGCAAGAATGTGCAGGAGCATCCGCTGCCGGACACCGAGCAGGTGGTCGCCGAAATCACCCGGGCCGCCGAAGGGCTGGATCTGGTGGGTTTCTACGCCGCCGGCCCGATCAGTCGCGGTTTCGCCAGTTCTTCAGGCGCGTTCGGCTGGCATCAGGCCAACAGCTTCAACTTCGACTTCAGCCTGTTTCATGCAAACGGCCAGGCGGTGAAAGCCAGCTACGCGGGCCATGACTGGAACAGCGAAGGGTTTGCCCGGCGCTTCCAGCAGGCGCGTGAGCAGCTTGAGTTTCTGGGGCGGCCACTGCGGACTTTGGCACCGGGTCAGTATCGCGCTTACCTGGCGCCGGCCGCGCTGGAAGAAATCATGGGCATGTTGTCCTGGGGTGGCTTTTCGGCGCAGTCGATTGCCAGCAAGAGCAGTCCGTTGCAGAAACTCTACGCGGGCGACCATTCGTTCAGTCCGCTGGTGTCCCTTGACGAGCAAGTCAGCGGTTCGTTGAGCCCGGCATTTTCTGGCGAAGGTTATCCACGCAGTGACCTGAAGCTGATCGTCGAAGGCAAGGCCGGCGCGCAATTGGTCGGCTCACGCAGCGCCGCCGAATACGGCCTGACGGCCAACGGTGCCAGCGGCGGTGAATCGCCGACCGCGCTGAACATGGCGCCAGGCGCGCTTGCCGATGCCGAGATCCTCAAGCAACTGGGCACGGGCTTGTACATCAGCAACCTCTGGTACCTGAATTACTCGGACCAACCGATGGCACGCATGACCGGCATGACGCGGTTTGCGACGTTCTGGGTCGAGAATGGCGAGATACAGGCGCCTGTCAGCACCATGCGTTTTGATGACAGTGCTTACAGTTTGCTGGGTTCGCAGCTGGAAGCGCTGACCGAAGAGCGCGAGTTGTTGCTGTCGGCGAGCACTTACAGCCAGCGGGCCACGGCATCGGCGCTGTTGCCGGGCGCGCTGATCAGCCGCCTGACGCTAACCCTCTAAAAGCTTCGCGGGCAAGCCTCGCTCCTACAAGAACAGCGAAACCCTGTAGGAGCGAGGCTTGCCCGCGAAGAAGCCGCCACGGTTAATCTGATTCACACTGACAAGAGGTCCCATGCCCAACCGCCCGCCTCTCGACGCTGTCACCGCCCGCTGGTTGCCGTGGGTCGTCGCCATTGCCTTCTTCATGCAGTCCCTCGACGGGACCATCCTCAACACCGCCCTGCCGGCCATGGCCCGCGATCTGGCGGAAGACCCGCTGCGCATGCAGGGCGTGATCATCGCCTACATGCTCACCGTCGCGTTGCTGATCCCCGCCTCCGGCTGGATCGCCGACCGCTTCGGCACCAAGAAAATCTTCTTCGGTGCGATCCTGCTGTTCAGCTTTGGCTCGTTGCTCTGCGCCTTGTCGAGCAGCCTGAGCATGCTGATCGGCGCCCGGGTGATTCAGGGCCTGGGCGGTGCGCTGATGCTGCCGGTCGGTCGGCTGGTCGTACTGCGGGCCTATCCGCGCTCGGAACTGGTGCGGATCATGGGTTTCATCACCATTCCCGGCCTGCTCGGCCCGTTGATCGGCCCGACCATGGGCGGCTGGATGGTGGAATACCTGACGTGGCACTGGATCTTCCTGATCAACCTGCCGGTCGGCGTCGTCGGTTGCTACGCGGTGTGGAAATTCATCCCCGACCTGCGCGGCACTGAACGCACGCGGTTCGACAGCCTCGGCTTTTTGCTGTTTGGCGCAGCGATGGTGCTGATCACCATCGCCATGGAAGGCCTCGGCGAACTGCACCTGCCGCACCTGCGCGTGATGTTGCTGCTGTTCGGCGGCATGGCGTGCCTCGCGGCGTATTGGCTGCGGGCCGGGCACATCGACAATCCGCTGTTCGCGCCGTCGCTGTTCAAGACCCGCACGTTCGCCGTCGGCATCCTCGGCAACCTGTTCGCCCGTCTCGGCAGCGGCGCACTGCCCTTCCTCGTGCCGTTGCTGCTGCAAGTGGCGCTGGGCTACTCGCCGTCGCAGGCGGGGATGAGCATGCTGCCGCTGGCAGCGGCGGCGATGGTCGCCAAGTCGGTGGCGCGGCCGCTGATCGAGCGCCTGGGTTATCGCATTGTGCTGACCGGCAACACCCTGGCGCTGGGGCTGATGCTGGCAAGCATGGGCCTGGTCAGCGAGCAGACGCCGTACTGGCTGCTGCTGGGCATGCTGGCGATTCTCGGCGCGATCAACTCGTTGCAGTTCACCGCGATGAACACCGTGACCCTGATCGACCTCGACGACGCCAGCGCCAGCAGCGGCAACAGCCTGCTGTCGGTGGTCGCGCAATTGTCCCTCAGCCTGGGCGTTGCATGCGCCGGTGCGCTGCTCGGCGGGTTCACGGCAGAGATCGGAAACGACGGCGTGGACACGGTGCTGGGCGCGTTCCAACTCACGTTTGTGACCGTCGGAATCATGGCGATGCTGGCCGCGACGATCTTCTCGCAGCTGTCGAGAGAAGACGGACGGCGCGTCAAGCGTCCGGAAGAACACATCGAACCTTAGGGCCAATGGCCATGGGACTGGTACACTGCGCGACATTTTGTTTTGCAGGCCAGTCCCGTGACCACCATCGCCACCGCTTTTAATACTTTGCCGCTGTCCGCCGCCATGCTGGCTAACCTCGACTCCCTCGGTTATGCCCAGATGACGCCGATCCAGGCGCAAAGCTTGCCGGTGATCCTCAAGGGGATGGACCTGATCGCCCAGGCCAAGACCGGCAGCGGCAAGACCGCAGCCTTCGGTATCGGCCTGCTGAACCCGATCAATCCGCGCTTCTTCGGCTGCCAGGCGCTGGTCATTTGCCCAACGCGTGAACTGGCTGACCAGGTTGCCAAGGAAATCCGTCGCCTGGCCCGCGCCGAAGACAACATCAAGGTCCTGACCTTGTGCGGCGGCGTGTCGTTCGGTCCGCAGATCGGCTCGCTGGAGCACGGCGCGCACATCATCGTCGGCACTCCGGGTCGCATCCAGCAGCACCTGCGCAAAGGTTCGCTGGTGCTTCATGGCCTGAACACGCTGATCCTCGATGAAGCCGACCGCATGCTCGACATGGGTTTCTACGATTCCATAGAAGAAATCATCGCCCAATGCCCGGAGCGTCGTCAGACCCTGCTGTTCTCCGCCACGTACCCGGTGGGCATCAAGCAGTTGGCGTCGAAGTTCATGCGCAACCCGCAGCAAGTGAAGGCCGAGGCGTTCCACGACGACACGCAGATCGAGCAGCGCTTCTACGAGATCTCTCCGGAAGAGCGCATGGACGCCGTGGTCAAGGTCCTCGCGCATCACCGCCCGGCCTCTTGCGTGGCCTTCTGCTTCACCAAGCAGCAGGTTCAGGAAACCGTCGATCACTTGACCGCCAAAGGCATCTCCGCTGTCGGCCTGCACGGCGATCTGGAACAACGTGATCGTGACCAGGTGCTGACGATGTTTGCCAACCGCAGTACTTCGGTACTGGTTGCCACCGACGTCGCCGCCCGCGGCCTGGACATCGATGCGCTGGACATGGTGATCAACGTCGAACTGGCCCGTGATTCGGAAATCCACATTCACCGCGTTGGCCGTACTGGCCGCGCCGGTGAAAAAGGCATCGCGATCAGCCTGGTCGCCCCGTCCGAAGCGCACCGCGCCCAGGCCATCGAGCAACTGCAGAAGTCGCCGTTGAGCTGGGATCAGCTGGACAACCTCAAGTCCCAGGGCGGTGGTCCGTTGCTGCCGCAAATGAGCACGCTGGTCATCGGCGCTGGCCGTAAAGACAAAGTGCGTCCGGGCGATATTCTGGGTGCGTTGACTGGCGATGCCGGGATTCCGGGCGCGCAGGTTGGCAAGATCGCGATTTTCGACTTCCAGGCGTTCGTGGCCGTGGAACGCGCAGTTGCCAAGCAGGCAGTGCAACGCCTGAACGACGGCAAGATCAAAGGCCGCTCGCTGCGCGTGCGTATCTTGTAAGAACAACACTGCCCCTGTAGGAGCGAGGCTTGCCCGCGAAGAACGAAAACTCGGTTTACCTGACTCTCCGCGTTATCGT